>CBRAFF010000179.1:0-4316 GCA_967755155.1 uncultured bacterium | reverse complement strand
CAGGTCACGTTGGGGTAAAGCTCATCCAGCCGCGCCAGGATCCGGCGCATGCGCTCCGGCGCGACCGGGTCGTAGCCGGCGGCAGGCTTGCCCCCGGCGCGCGGCGTGGCTTTGGACTTGGGCTTGGCGCCCGGACGAACGTCTCGCTTGGTGCTGGCGCGCGGGATCGCCGGCCGGCTGTGCGTTTTGCGCGCGCCTTCCTGGCGTCCGGTCTTCGCGGGCTGGCGCGGGACGACTCCTCGGACCATGGGAACGCGAGATTACAATAGTCCGCGCACCCGCTACAATTGACGGTTTCCGGGAGAGCACGAATGCCGGCAGGCAAGACAGCAGTGAACGCGGCGCAAGCGAAGCTGCCCGCCCTGCCCCTGACCATCGAGGGCTCGAGCGTGCTGCATCAGATGATGCGGGTGCGCTGGGCGGCCTGGCGCAAACTCTCCTTCGCGCAGAAGCAGCACGTGGCGAAAGAGGCCGCGGCGGCGCTCGGCCCTATAGAGGAGGCGGGAGGAAGCGCCCTCTACTCCATGCTGGGGCACAAGGGCGACCTGATGTTCCTGCACTTCCGCGACACCTTCGACGCCCTCAACGCCACCGAGCTCCGCCTGCAGAACCTGGAACTCTTCGACTACCTGGAGCCCGCGACCTCGTACCTTTCGGTCATCGAGCTGGGCTTGTACGACTCCACGGTCAAGCTGTACAGGTCGCTGGTGGAGCGCGGCGTGGAGCCCAACTCGGCGGAGTGGACCAAGGAAGCGGAAGAGTTGATGCGGCGGCAGGAGCAGGCCATGGCCTCGCGCCTGCGCCCCAAGATCCCGGAAGCGCCCTACATCAATTTCTATCCCATGGACCGCAAGCGCGGCCAGTCGAAGAACTGGTACCGGCTGCCCATCGAGGAGCGCCAGCGGCAGATGGAAGAGCACGGGCAGGTGGGCCGCCGCTACGCCGGCAAGGTGCAGCAGATCATCAGCGGCTCCATCGGCTTCGACGACTGGGAGTGGGGCGTGGACCTGTTCGCCCAGGACCCGCTCATCTTCAAGCGCCTGATCTATGAGATGCGCTTCGACGAAGTCAGCGCGGTGTACGCGCTGTTCGGGCCGTTCTACATCGGCATCCGCTGCCCGGTGGCGCAGGTGGGAGAGCTGCTGAGCCGCGAGTTCGCGCAGAAGCCTGGCCCCGGCGATTGACGCCGGAGCCCCGGGCGGATACTCTGAACCGCTATGTCTGTGAAGTCCATCCAGCTCGGACAAGTGTGGCGCAACGACCAGGACGGCCGCGACTATCTGGTCACCAAGCTTTACAGCGAGGTCTTCAGCCAGTACGCCGTGCTGCGCCATGCAGCCGCGGACGCGGCCTCGGGCGACACCACCCGCGTCAAGGTGGAAAAGAGCAATGAGGGCGCGACCTTGCCCGGCTACACCTTCACCCAGGACTCGCAGGAATTCTAGCCGCGGGCCATCGCCCGCCACCTAAGGAGACACCAGGAATGACGCAACCCTTCAAGTGCCCGAAGTGCGGAGCCAACGATTACGTGGTGGTGCTCACCGGCTGCAACATCAAGGGAGCCACGGTGGAAGAGCGCTACATGTGGGACGATGAGGCCCGCGACTACATCTTCGGCGGCTCCATGGTGACGGAGAGCGACACGGTGGAGAACGACTCGGCCCACGCCGTCTGCTCCGACTGCGAAGCCGACGTTTCCGAGGCCGTGACCGCCTACGAGAAGTCGCAACCCGGTTCCGGCAACGGCGAAGCCCAGGCGTGAGCGCCCTACACCCGCGATGATCTCCCGCATTCTCTCGCTGCTATCCGCCTTCGTCATCTATGTGATCTCCACCGGCGGCTACGCCGGCATCGTCCTGTTGATGGCCATCGAGTCGGCCTGCATCCCCTTGCCCTCGGAAGTCATCATGCCCTTCTCCGGATACCTGGTCTTTACCGGCCGCTTCGATCTGCTGTGGGTGGCCACCGCGGGCGCCATCGGATGCAACGTCGGGTCGGTCGCGGCCTATGAAGTCGGCGCCTACGGCGGGCGGCGCTTGGTGGAGAAGTACGGCGCCTGGATCTGGATGTCGGAGCGCGAACTGGCCTGGGCCGACCGCTTCTTCGCCCGCTACGGCAACGCCGCCGTCTTCCTGGGGCGCCTGCTGCCCGTCATCCGGACGTTCATCGCGCTACCCGCCGGCATCGCCCACATGCCGCGAGTGCGCTTCCACCTCTACACCTTCCTCGGCTCCTGGCCCTGGTGCTACGGCCTGGCCTACCTGGGAATGAAGGCGGGAGAGAACTGGCAGTATCTGGGAAAGTATTTCCACCGCTTTGACGCGGTAATCGGCGCGGTCATCGTGGCCGGCGTCGCCTGGTTCGTCTGGACCCACTGGAAGCACCGCATGCGCGCGCGGGCCAGCTAGCCGATGCGCATCGCCCGCTCGATCAGCCGTTCGTAAACCTTCCACGGCAGGATAGCGCGCAGCCAGAAGTGCACGTGCGCGTCCGGACCGATGCGGTAGCGCAGCTTCGGATTTGGATCCTCGGCGATGCGGGCGATGAGCGCGGCCACCACGCGCGCATCGCGCTTGTGCACCTTGGTCCGCACCACCTCGGTGAACCTCTTCCCGCGCTCGTGGTTGGGCGACTCCGGCGAGATGGCGAGTTCGCCCAGGTAGGCGTTGCGCTCCCAGATGTCGGTCTGATAGGCGCCGGGCTCCACCAGCACCACGCGGATGCCCAGCGAGCGCAGCTCGATGCGCAAGGCCTCGCTCCAGCCCTCCAGCGCGAACTTGGAAGCGGCGTAGCTGCTGGTGACCGGGGCCGCGGCCCGGCCGCTGATGGAAGAGATCATGAGGATGTGCCCCGAGCCCTGTTTGCGCATCACCGGGAGGACCGCCTTGGTCATGGCCACGTGGCCGAAGAAGTTGGTCTCCAGCTGCATGCGTATCTCTTCCATCTTCAGGTCTTCGGCGAAGCCGGCCACGGCGAAGCCTGCGTTGTTCACCAGGACGTCGATCCGGCCGTGGTCGCGCACGATCTCCGCCACCAGCGCGGGGATGGAGTCGAACTCGGTGACGTCGAGGCGCCGCATATCGAGCTGCCCGGCCACGCCGGCGGCGGCCGCGGCTTCCTCCAGCCGGGTGCGGCGCTCCAGGTTGCGCATGGTGGCCACCACGCGGTGCCCGCGCCGCGCCAGCTCCACCGCCGTCAGCAGGCCGATGCCGCTGGAGGCGCCGGTCAGCACCACGATCTTTCCGCTCATGAGGGGACCCTCAGCCTCGCTTCTGGTTGGCGTGCCATTGAATCATCGAACGCGGGCGGAGTCGAGGGCCGGTTCGCTTTCCGGATTTGCAAATCCGCGCCTGATACGCGAAGATAATGCGTTTCTCCACTGCTGCGCCATACTTCCATACAAGGACTCATGATGACTGCACGGGCTGCACACTCCAAGAAGAGCGTGAAATCGGGACCGCAGGGCGAAATCGCCAAGGCCCGCGGCAAGCTGGGCGTGATGCTACCCGGCATGGGCGCCGTCGCCACCACTTTTGTCGCCGGCGTCGAAGCCATCCGCAAGGGCTACGCCAGCCCTATCGGCTCCCTCACCCAGATGGGCACCATCCGGCTGGGCAAGCGCACCGACGACCGCGCTCCTATGATCAAGAAGTTCGTGCCCCTCGCCTCCCTGAACAACCTGGTCTTCACCGGCTGGGACATCTTCGAAGACGACATGTACACCGCCGCGCGCAAAGCGGGTGTCCTGGAGAAAGAGCTGCTCGACAAGGTGAAGCCCTTCCTCGAATCCGTCCAGCCGCGCCCCGCGGTCTTCGACCGCCACTACGTCAAGAAGCTGGACGGCCCCAACGTCAAGAAGGGCAAGAACAAGATGGAGCTGGCGGAGCAGCTCCGCGCCGACATCCGCGACTTCAAGAAGACCTCCGGCGCCGACCGCCTGGTGATGATCTGGTGCGGCTCCACCGAGATCTTCCTGAAGCCGGGCCGCACGCACGCCTCGCTCAAAGCCTTCGAGAAGGCGATGCTCGCGAACGACGACCAGATCGCGCCCTCCATGATCTACGCCTACGCCGCGCTCTCCGAGGGCGTACCCTTCGCCAACGGCGCCCCCAACCTCACCGTGGACATCCGCGCCATGCACGACCTTTCCCGCCGCAACGGGGCGCCCATCTGCGGCAAGGACTACAAGACCGGCCAGACGCTGCTCAAGACCATCCTCGCTCCCGGCTTCAAGGCGCGCATGCTGGGACTGCACGGCTGGTTCTCCACCAACATCCTGGGCAACCGCGACGGGGAAGTGCTGGACGACCCGGAGT
>CBRAFF010000178.1:0-4356 GCA_967755155.1 uncultured bacterium | reverse complement strand
GCGGTGTGGATCGGCGCCTGCCAGGTCCTCTCCGCCGTCTTCCCCGGGACCTCGCGCTCCATGGCCACCATCGCCGGAGGACAGGTGGCGGGGATGACGCGGGCGTCGGCGCTCGAGTTCAGCTTTTTCCTCTCCATGCCCACCATGGCCGCGGCCACCGGCTATGACCTCTACAAATCCGTCGTCCCCCAGGAGGGCGGGAACCCGCTGGGCGCCACGCACATCGACGCCCACGGCTGGGTGCTGCTGGCCATCGGGTTCGTCATGAGCTTCGTGGTGGCCTACGGCTCGGTGGCCTGGTTCATGCGCTGGGTGCGGACCCGGGGCTTTGCCCCTTTTGCCGCCTACCGCATCCTGGCCGGCCTGGCGGTCGTGGCCTGGGCCCTGGGATGGCTGGGCTGAAGCGATACTTGAAGGGCACTCCGAGGCAGAAATATTGCTTGCCGGGGGGCCGAATCTGGCATAATCAGCTTGCTCTGGCGTCTTCGGGCACTCGCAGTGACGGGGGCTAAAGCCCCGTTTCTCTGCTCCGCGGAACGGCACGACTGAAGTCGTGCCCTCTCGTTCGGGTTACGAGTGCCGATACGCCAAAATGAAGTTCGCCACGCTCGCCTTTACCCCCACATCCAACCGCCGGCTCAATGAGCTGGTGGGCTTCCTGCTGTTCGTGGCCGCCATCCTGTTGCTGCTGGCGCTTGCGTCCTATTCGCCGCTCGACCCCTCGCTGAATACCGCGGCCAGTTCGCCCGCCTCCAGCCCGGCGCGCAACTGGATCGGGATGTCGGGCGCGCTGCTCGGCGACCTGCTGTTGCAGGCCTCCGGGGTCTCCATCTTCCTGGCGCCGATGATGCTGTGGATGCTGGGCATGCGCTGGTTCCGCTCGCGTCCGGTGGAAGCGCCGCTGGCCAAGGCCCTGGGCGGGCTGGCCCTGCTGGTCTTCCTGCCGGCGCTGCTGGCGCTGCTTCCCTGGCGCCCGCGCTGGCGGAGCGCCGTCCCCATCGAGGGCCTGCTGGGACGCATCGTGGGCGACGCGCTTATCCACTACTTCAACATTGCCGGAGCGTACATCGTCTGCGTGGCGGTGATCGCCATCGGCCTGTACCTCTCGACCACCTTCTCCTTCGGCGTGCTGCGCCTGTGGCTGGAGACGCGCTTCGCCTTCGCCTTTGCCGCCTGGGACCGCTTGCAGGACTGGCGCGCGGCCCGCGCCAAGGCCCGGGCCCAGCGCGAACTGGAAGTGCGCCGCGTCTCGAGGCCCGTCGTGACCACGCAACTGGTGGAAGCCAAGCGCGCCGCGGCAGCGCCCAAAACGGGCATCGAGCGCGCGGCGGAGGAGGTGGCTGCGCTCGTGTCCGCCGCCCCCGTACCGGCGGCGGAGCGCACCCTCAGCCAGATGATGGTGGCGGGACCCGAGGTGGGCGCGCGCGCCGACAGCGACCTGAAGCGCCGGACGGTGATGCCCAAGATCGCCGGCGGCTACAAGCTGCCCTCGACCTCGCTCCTGCACCGCCCCGACGAGCAGCGCACGGTGGATGAAGACGAGCTGCGCGTCCTCTCCCAGGTGCTGACCGAGAAGTGCGCCGAGTTCGAGGTCATGGGCCAGGTCACGCACATCAATCCCGGCCCGGTGGTGACCACCTTCGAGCTCAAGCCCGAGGCGGGCATCAAGTACAGCCGCATCACCAATCTGTCGGACGACCTGTGCCTGGCGCTGCGGGCGGAGAGCATCCTGATCGAGCGCATGGCGGGCAAGTCCACGGTGGGCATCCAGGTTCCCAACCGCGAGCGCGAGACCATCTGGCTGCGCGAGATCGTCGAGGCGCAGGAGTTCACCTCGTCCAAGTCGAGGCTCACGCTCTCCATGGGCAAGGACATCAACGGGCGCATCGTGGTCGCCGACCTGGCCACCATGCCGCACCTGCTCATCGCCGGCTCCACCGGCTCGGGCAAGAGCGTGACCATCAACGCCATGATCATGTCCATCCTGTACAAGGCCACGCCCGACCAGGTGCGCCTCATCCTGGTGGACCCCAAGCGGCTGGAGCTGGGCATGTACGACGGGCTGCCCCACCTGTACACCCCCATCATCACCGAGCCCAAGCTGGCGGCCTACGCGCTGCGCAACGCGGTGCGCGAGATGGAGCGCCGGCTGAAGTGCCTGGCGGAAAAGAGCGTGCGCAACATCGACCAGTACAACAAGCTCTTCGACGACGACCGCACGCCCAGCCTGTTCCCGGAGAGCGAGCATGAGCACCGGCCGCTGCCCTACATCGTCATCATCATCGACGAGCTGGCCGACCTGATCATGCTGGACCGGACGAACGTCGAGGAATCCATCACCCGACTGGCGCAGATGGCGCGCGCCGTGGGCATCCACCTGGTGCTGGCCACGCAGCGGCCCTCGGTGGACGTCATCACCGGGCTCATCAAGGCCAACTTCCCGGCGCGCGTCAGCTTCCGCGTGGCCACCAAGGTGGACTCGCGCACCATCCTGGACGCCAACGGCGCCGAGTCGCTCCTGGGCCGCGGCGACATGCTCTACCTGCCCGCGGGCTCGGCGCGCCTCAACCGCGTCCACGCTCCTTACGTCACGGAGAAGGAGATCTCGGCGCTGGTCGAGTTCTGGCGGCAGCAGGCTCCGGCGCAGTACGACGACAAGTTCCTGCAACCCCCCAAGGACGAGAACGGACGGCCGGAGGGCGGGAGCCTGGCCGAGGGCGAAGAGGGCGAGCACGACGAGCTTTACGAAGACGCGGTGCGGCTGGTCATCGAGTTCGGCAAGGCCTCCACTTCCCTGCTGCAGCGCCGGCTGCGCATCGGCTACGGCCGCGCCGCCCACCTCATCGACTTGATGGAGCGGGACGGCATCGTGGGCGCCGCCGACGGGCCCAAGCCCCGCGAAGTCCTCAAGCGCCCCGACTGGATCACCGAAGTCGAAGAGACCCTGCGCTAGCCTTCCTGTGAAATCCAGAGACAGCCGGGCCGTTCCGGGCTAGAATCCGCCTGCCCGGTTCCGCGGCAAATCCTGTCTGTCAGGTCGGACTGTGGAGATTCTCCTGCTGCTCGCCGTGGTTGCTCTGGCCATCCGAGCGTATCTGTCCTACCGAAATCAACAGGAGCTGGAGCAACGTCTCCGAGCGTTGGAAGAAGACCGCTCGCCGCACCGGGCCGCGGCTGCCGAGCAGAGAACCTCCCAGCAGGTGGCTTCCCTCACCATGCGCATCTATGCGCTGGAGAAGGCGCAGCAGGAGGCCCCGCCGCGGCGCGTCGAGGCCGCAGAAGCGAAGCCCGTCCCGGTGGAACCGCCCGCCGCGGCCCGCGTCCGCGCGCCGGAGCCGGTGCAGCCGATGGTGAAGCCCCCCTCGCCACCCGCCGCCGCGCCGCCCCAGCCAGCGCCACCTGCGCCACTCGCTCCTACACCGTCCGTGCCGGAGGTTGCTGCGAAGCCGCCGGCTCCGCGGCCGCCAGTCGCGAAGCCAGCTCCGACTGAGCCTCCCAAGGCGCCGCCCGTGGTCCGTCCCGCACCCGGAGCGCCGCCGTTGCAGCACTGGCAGGGCGCGCCCGTGGCCAAACCTTCGCCGCCCACGCCGCCCAGGGTCACGCCACCGCCTGCACCCGCCCCTTCCTTCGCCGAGCAGGCCAAGCGCACCTTCGACCTGGAAGAAAAGCTGGGCGCGAACTGGCTGGGCAAGCTGGGCGTCATCCTGATGGTGCTGGGCATCGCGCTGTACATCGCCTTCCTGTGGGACAAGATCCCCGCCATCGGCAAAGTGTCGCTCGGCTACCTGAGCGGCGGCGGCATGCTGGGCTTGGGCGTGTGGCTGGAGAAACGCGAGCGCTATCGCGTCTTCGCCCGCGGCCTGATCGGCGGCGGATGGGCGCTCGTCTTCTTCACCACCTACGCCATGCACCACGTGACCGCGGCGCAGGTCATCCAGTCGCAGACCGCGGACCTGGTGCTGATGCTGCTGGTCGCCGGCGCCATGGTCGCTCACACCTTGCGCTACCGCTCGCAGGTGGTCACCGGGATGGCCTTCCTGCTCGGCTTCACCACGGTCACCCTCAGCCACGATACCGTCTACAGCCTGTCGGCGGGCGCGGTGCTGGCACTCGGCCTGGTGGTGCTGGTGGTCCGCATGAAGTGGTACGAGCTGGAAGTCTTTGGCGTGCTCGCCAGCTACCTGAACCACTACCTCTGGCTGCGGCCCATCGTGGAGAAGATGGGCGACCAGCGCCATCCCTTCCCCGAGTTCTATCCCAGCGTGGCGCTGCTGCTGTTCTACTGGCTGGTCTTCCGCGTCTCCTACATCGTGCGCCAAGTCGATGAGGAAGCGCAGGAGAAGGTTTCCACCGTCG
>CBRAFF010000177.1:0-4368 GCA_967755155.1 uncultured bacterium | reverse complement strand
ACGGGCGCGCTCCACGCACCGGGGCGCCGGTGGCGGACGAGACGGCGCTGGCCTGCGACCTCATCATCGCCGACAAAATGGCGCGCTTCTGCTTCCCCGAACTGCGCCTGGGCCTGATCCCCGGCTGGGGCGGCATCCCCCGCCTCAAGCGCGACCTGGGCAACGCCGTGGTCCGCGACCTGCTGCTCACCGGACGGAGCCTGAACGCCAGCCGCGCGTTGAGCGTGGGACTGGTCAGCCAGGTGGCCGCCGAGGGCGAGGCCCTGCGCCTGGCGCGCGCCACCGCCGCGCAGGTGGGCAAGTTCGACCGCGAGACGCGCATCGCCGCCAAGAAGTTTCTGAAGCCCATCCCGCATGACGAACTGCGCCGCGAGATCGACCTTTTCTGCGAGTTGCTCGCCCGGCCCGCGGTCAAAGCCGGGCTGAAGAAGTTCGTGGAAAGCACCGGCGCCCAGCCCTACCTGCCCTAGTACTTGGAGCGTCATCCTGAGCCCGCCGTTCTTGCGGGCGAAGGATCTATGCATTTGCCCCCGCCCCCGCGAGGGACACATAGGTTCGCTGCTAAAATAAGAACCGCATGCCGACGCCGGAGCAGACCCTCGACCAGATCCTGACCCTGGCCGCCACCCACTTCAAGGTGCCGCGCGAGCAGCTCTCGCCCGACGACGACTTCTTCAAGAAGCTGGGCATCGACAGCCTGCAGACCCTCGAGCTCCTCACCCGCCTGGAGAACCACTTCCAGGTCGAGCTGCCCGACTACGAGCTGCAGGGCGTCTCGGACTTCCGCACCCTCGCCGGAAAGATCCAAGCCCGCCTTTAGCCACAGAGGCACAGAGACACAGAGCTTTTTTGAGAATTGTATGGTGTGTGTTTAACTACTTCCCCTACTTGTCTTATGACCAGAATTTCTCTGCGCCTCTGTGTCTCTGTGGCTAACCATGCTTGATCTAGCCCAACACTCCTCCCTGGGCTCGGCCCTGCGCGAGGCCCTGGTCACCTGGCCGAACGAGGTCTGCCTGATCGAGGCGGACCGCGAGCGCGAGAACTGCCGCCTCACCTACCGCCAGTTCGGGGAGGCCGCCTTGCCGCTCGCCCGGGCGCTGCAGGATGCGGGCTTCGCCCCCGGCGATCGCGCCGCCATCATCATGACCAACCAGTCGAAGTGGCTCATCTCCGCCTACGCCATCTTCTATTCGGGCGGAGTGCTGGTGCCGCTCGACTACAAGCTCACCGCCCGCGAGCACCTGGCGCTGCTGGCGCACTCGAAGGCCAAGGTAGTCATTGTGGAGTACCACCTGTGGCGCGCAATCACTGTGGCCCCGGAATTCAGGGACGTGAAGGCCGCGCTGGTGCTGGTGACGGAGGCTCCCCCCAACGCGGAGCTCGCCGGCGCCCGACGCTGGGAGGACGCCAAGGGAAGCGCCGCGCCCGCCCTCGTCGAACGTACGCGCAGCGACTGGGCCGCCATCGTCTACTCCTCCGGCACCGGAGGCCGTCCCAAGGGCTGCGTGATGACTCACGGCAACTACCTGGAACAGTGCGTCTCGCTGACAGCGCTCTATCCCTTCTGGCCGGGCGTGCGCTACCTGAGCATCCTGCCCACCAACCACGCCATTGACTTCATGGTGGGCTTCATCGGTCCCTTCACCTGCGGCGCTGCGGTGGTCCACCTGCGCACGCTGCGCCCGGAGTTCGTACGCGACGCCTTCCCTCGCTACAAGATCACCTACATGGCGCTGGTCCCGTTGGTGCTGAAGAACCTGGAAAGAGGATTGCGCGAGCGCTTCGCCGCCCTGCCCGCGCCCAAGCGCCTGCTGCTGAATTCGCTCATCGCGCTCAATCGCGCGCTCACCTGGCGGCGCCCGCATCTGAAGCTGAGCCGCCTGCTGCTCGGCCAGGTGCATGCTGCCTTCGGCGGGGAACTGCGCGCGCTCTTCGTGGGCGGCGCCTTCACCGAGCCGGCCACGCTGCAGTTCTTCTACGACCTGGGCCTCGCCGTGGCCAACGGCTACGGCCTCACCGAAGCCGGCACCGCCATCACCCTCAACGACTTCAAGCCCTTCCGCCCAGACACCGTCGGCCGGCCGCTGCCCGGCATGGAGGTGCGCATCGTCGACCCCGCCGCGGACGGCGTCGGCGAAGTGGCCGTGCGCAGCCAGACGCTCATGTCCCAGTACCTCGACGAGCCGGAGCTCACCGCCGAGACCCTGCGCGACGGTTGGCTCTACACCGGCGACCTGGGCCGCCTGGATTCCTCCGGCCACCTGCAACTCTTCGGCCGCAAGAAGAACATGATCGTGACCGCGGGCGGCAAGAACATCTATCCGGAAGACATCGAGAACGCCTTCGAAGGCCTGGCGGTGAAGGAATACTGCGTCTTCGCCGCCAACTACATCTGGGCGGAGCGCGGCCTGGGCGGCGAGCAACTGGTGCTCGTCCTGCGCCTGGAGGGCGCCGGCGAAGTCAGCGACGCGCTGCGCGCCGACCTGGCCGCCCGTAACCGGCGCCTGCCGGACTTCAAGCGCGTCCACGGCTACGTCCTGTGGGACCAGGACTTCCCACGTACCGCCTCGCTCAAGACCAAGCGGCACGAACTGGCGGAGGCCATCCGCGGCCGGCGCACGCGCGCCCAAGCCGTGATTCCGCTGTGAGCGCAGTCGTCGGTTAATCGGTTAAACTGCAAGGCGACCTCGTTATGGGCCGCCTCCCACGTGCTGTCGCCGGTGCGCTGCTTTTTTGTTTGCTCGCGAGCTTCGCCGCCGCTGCTCCCGACGACCCCGCCGCCTTCACCAAGTCCGGCTTCGCCCGCTACTACATGATGGATTACGACGGCGCTATCCGCGACTTCGAGCGCGCCGCCCAAGCCCGCCCCGACGATCCCTTCGCCGTCAACCACCTGCTCTCTGCGGTGCTCTTCCGCGAGCTCTACCGCGCGGGAGCGCTCGATACCAGCCTCTACTCCAACAACAGCTTCCTCGACCGGCGGCAGTTTCCCATCGACGCGGCGGCGCGCGAGCGCATCCGCCAGCTCACCGACCGCGGCCTCGAACTCTCCGAGGCGCGCCTGCGCTCGAATCCCAAGGACGTGGACGCCCTCTACGCCCGCGGCGTCACCCGCAGCCTGCGCGCCACCTACATCGGCCTGGTGGAGAAGTCCTGGTACGCGGCGCTGAAGTCGGCCTGGGGCGCGCGCAGCGACCACGAGGAAGTGCTTCGCGTGGACCCCGGCTACACCGACGCCAAGGCCGTGGTCGGCATCCACGAATACATCTCCGCCAGCCTGCCATTCTTCATCAAGGTGCTGGCCCAGCTCACCGGCCACGGCGGAAGCAAGCAGAAGGGGCTGGGCTACCTCGCCGACGCCGGGGCGCACGGCAAGGAGACCAGCGTGGACGCGCGCATCATGCTGGCCGTCTTCCTGCGGCGCGAGCAGCGCTTCCGGGAGGCCCTCCAGGTGGCGGGCGGCCTCAGCGCCGCCCATCCCCGTAATTTCCTGCTCGCGCTCGAGGAAGCCAACATCCTCAACGACGCCGGGCGCGGAGCGGAAGCCATCGCCGGCTATCGCAAAGTCCTGGACGCAGGCCGGGCCGGCAAGTACTTCGATCCCCACCTGGAACTGGCGGCCTGGGGGCTGGGCGAGTCGCTGCGCGGCCAGCGCCAGAACGCCGCCGCCGCCGAGGCCTACGATTCCGTCCTCGGCTACCCGCGCACTGAGCCCGAGCTCCGCCGCAAGGCCACCCTGGCCGCCGGCGAGATGTACGACCTGCTCCAGAAGCGCGACCTCGCCCTCCAGCGCTACAACGCCGTTATCGCCGCCCAGCCGGACTCCGACCAGGCCCAGACCGCCCGCAAGCGCCTGCAGCAGCCCTATCGGCTGCCCTAGCCGGGTAGCCCCGGGGTGGGGAAGTCGCGTCACGGAACTTTCTCCGTCGTCATCCGTATCATCAGGCGGGAGGCACAGCCATGTACTGCAACTACTGCGGTAAGGTCATCCAGGAAGACCACCTGCTCTGCGCCTACTGCGGCAAGCGCGTGGGCGCCGAGGTGGCACGCCGGCGCCTGGTGCGGCCCCGGGAGGGAAGGGTGTTGGCCGGCGTCTGCCGGGGCTTCGCCCAATACTTTGATCTGGACGTCAGCTTGATCCGCGTGGCCTGGGTGCTGGTAGCGCTGTTCGCCGGAGGCGGGATTTTCGCCTACATCATCGCGTGGATCGTGGTCCCCACCGAACCGGAGAGGCTGCCGGTGCCGGCGGCGCCGCCCGTACACGCTCAGAACTCGTAGACTCGGACGCCGGCGTCCGCGCGCGCCTCGCTCTTTACTTTTTCGCGGGGTTGCCCCACCCTTGTTGCTCCCGGTTCTGGAGCGACC
>CBRAFF010000176.1:0-4384 GCA_967755155.1 uncultured bacterium | reverse complement strand
AGCGGCCGTGTTTGTCGCGCAGGCGCATGAAGTTCACTGTTTACGGTTCACAGTTTGTGGGAAAAGAAGCAGGCAGGAGGCTGCAGGCGAGCGAGCCCGAGCCGCACCGTCTGTTCCCTTTCCAAGTCCCGCAGAGCGGGACGGGAGGCGCGGGCGTTTCCGCCCTGCACCCTCGGAGGCCTGGCTTCACCGTCTGAAAATCAGCACAGGCGAGGACGCCTGTGCCACACAGTCCGTGCCAGACCTCACCGCCGCCGCAGCCAGTCCCGCTTCGCGGGACGCAGGCCCCGGCGGTCGGAAACATCGGAGTAATTATAGAACTTCCAAGGGGGCAGGACACCTCAGGGGCTAAAGCCCAGGTCTTGTGTGGCCAGAAAATGCAGGGCTAAAGCCCTGCGCCACCCAAAAACCAAGTTTTACTGGCTGGGGGGCGGCGGAGCAGGCGAGGGAGGTGCGGCCGCCGGCTGATTGGGCTGGCGGTTGATCTCGGCGAGCACGCCACGGTTGCGGCCCTGCAGGATGACCTGGCGGATGCGGCTCTTGTCGTTGTCGCGCCACATGTCGCGGATGGTGTCCCAGGCCTGCTGGCCGCGGCCGCCGTACAGGTAGTCGAGGGTGATCTGCAGCACCAGTCCCTTGATGTGCAGGTACTCCGCCGCCGTGGGGTCGTGCGCGCCGGGGGGCGCGGGTTTTTCCTGACCGGTCTCGACCTTGAGCATGTCCTCGAGCGTGCCCTTCGAGATCTGGCCGCGGGCCTGGGCGATGTCGGCTTCGTACTCGCTCCAGAAGGCGGGGCTCACGTTGTAGAGCGTGGTCCCCTTGAGGCGGAAGAAGACCAGGGGATAGGGCGAGTCGGTGGTGGAGAGGCCTTCGACGGAGTCGAAAGCGTTATCGCGGGTCCACATCTCGACTTTGCCGTCGCCATCGCGGTCCTCGATGGTCAGCGGGACGGAGAGGGAGATGGCGCGCAGCAGGCCGGCGGGCTCGGCCAGGGAGACGATGTAGTAGTTGAAGCAGCACTGGCCGCGCGCGGCGCGCGTCTCCAGCACGACGTCGGGTTTCTCATCGCCGTTGACGTCGGTGCCGCTGATGGGACTGATGCTGGCTTCGGAGTCGGAGGTCTCGAAGAGCATTTTGCCGCCGGGCGCAAGGATGGCGGCGCGGCACTTGTCTTTGCCTTCTTCGCCGGCAGCCGGCCCCAGCGTCAACTGGAAGCCGTCCGGTACCTCGATCTGCACCTCCGGGCCGCCGCGGATGCAGCGCGGGCCCGCGGCAAAGGCGGGCAGCGCCAGAAGGCAGGCGGCGAAGAGGAGAAGGAGTCTGGGCTTCATAGGGAGTGACGAGACTATGTGTCAGGATAACAAAAAGGCTCGCCGCCGCGGAAAACGCGGTCACATCCCGTCATAGTTCGGGCCGCCGCCGCCCTCCGGCGGCACCCAGGTGATGATCTCGTAAGGGTCCATGATGTCGCAGGTCTTGCAGTGGACGCAGTTCGAGGGGTTGAGGTGGATCTCCTTGCCGCTGGGCACTGCGGTTGACTCCACCATCTCATAGACGTTGGCGGGGCAGAAGTGGGCGCAGGGGTTGCCGAATTCGGTGATGCAGCGCGTGTTGCAGATGTTGGTGTCGTGGATCACCAGGTGGGCGGGCTGGTCTTCCTCGTGCTTGGTGCCGGAGTGGTAAAGGTCGGTGAGCTTATCGAAGGTGAGCTTGCCGTCGCCCTTGGCGTCGCCCAGAAGATGGGCGCGCGCGCCGCCGTCGCCGGCGAGTGAGGCCAGCTTCTGCATGTGGGTGTGTCCGGCGGTCGAGGGATAGCGGGCATAGAGGCCGCGTCCGCCGGTGATCTGTTGCACGGCGGTGTGGAACATGCCGCGCCACAGGCCGTGCTCGAAGCCCTGATGGAAGTTGCGGACCTTCCACAGTTCGTCCTTGATCCAACTTTTCTCGACGCGAGACTGGAAGCTCGCGAGCGTGGCGGCGGAGAAGTCTTTCTTCAGCATGGCGTCGAAGGCGGTCTCGGCGGCCAGCATGCCGCTCTTGATGGCCAGGTGGATGCCTTTCAGGCGCTGCGAGTTGAGCAGGCCGGCGGAATCGCCCAAGATCATCCAACCGTCGCCCGCGACGGGAGGGATGGCCCACCATCCGCCATAGGGCAAGGACTTCGCGCCGTAGCGGATCATCTTGCCGCCCTCGAGCAACTTGGCCACGAGCGGGTGCTTCTTGAACTCCTGCAGGACGCGCTGCGGGTCGAGACGCGGGTCTGCGTAGTCGAGCCCCGTGACGAAGCCGAGCGAGGCGGTGTTGTCTTTGCCGCCGTAGATCCAGGCGCCGCCGTATTCCTTCGAGGTCAAGGGCCACCCCAGGGTGTAGACGACTTCCCCGACACTGATGCGGCCGGCAGGCAGCTCCCAGAGCTCCTTGACGCCGACGCCGTAGGTCTGCGGGTTGCGGTCGTGGGCCAGGTTGAAGCGGGCGATGAGCTGCTTGGTGAGCGAGCCGCGCGTTCCCTCGGCGAGGATGACGACTTTGGCCTTGAGGTCGTAGCCGGGCTCGAAGTTGGCTTTCTTTTCGTTGCGCTTGTCCACGCCCTTGTCGTCGGTGCGCACGCCCGTGACGCGGTTGCCATCGAGCAGCAGCTCGGAGCCGGCGAATCCGGTGAAGAGGGTGATGCCGGCAGCCTCCACCTTTTCCCCCAGCCACTTGGCGAAGCGGTTCAGCGAGATGACGTAGTTGCCGTGGTCGCGCATGGGCGGCGGCGTGATGGGGAACTTGAACTTGGAGCGCTCGGTCAGAAAATAAACCGACTCTTTGGTGACTTCGGCGTCGAGCGGCGCTTCCTTCTCGAAGCCGGGAAGCAGCTCGCGCATGGAGCGCGGGTCGAGCAGCGCGCCGGAGAGCAGGTGCTGTCCGATCTCGCGGGCTTTTTCCAGGACGTAGATGTTCTCTTTAGAGAGCGGCGCGTCGGGGTGGGCGGCGTTGTGCTGGTCGATGAGCTGCGAGAGGCGCAGGGCGCAGGCCAGGCCGGCGGGCCCGCCGCCGACGATGACCACGTCGGCCTCCATCTGCGGGCGCTCGATGCCTTCGAGGGGTTTGCGGAACATGATCATCGTTTGGCCGGTGGGGGAACGCCCAAATCCTTGCAGATGTTCCGGGCCGTGAAGTTGTTGACCTCGCGATGGCGAGGGACCGCGCTCAGGCGCTTGCCTTCGCGATCGGCGTACATCGAGTGGCTTCCGCCTTCGCGGACCAACCGGCAACCGTGCGACTCCAGGTGCCGAATGAGGTCGTTCCGCTTCACCTGGGACTCAGGCCACGCTCACCGAAAGCTTTTCCCGAATGATCCGGTGGGCGCCGATCTCCTCGCCCAGCATCTCGCGGCGCGTCTCCAGAAGAAGCTTGATAGCGTCCTTGAGGTTTTCGCGTGCCTCCTCGAGCGTGTCACCCTGGGTGTTGGCGCCCGGAAGCTCCTCGACATAGGCGCAGTAGCCCCCGCCCTCGGAGGGCGGGACTTCTTCGAACACGGCGGTAAAAGTCAGTTCCATCTCTCAGATTGTATGACAAACCCTACGCCCCCGCCTTGGCCTTCTTGATCTCCTCGATGAGCGGCGGGACAACGTCGAACAGGTTGGCGGCCACGCCGTAATCCGCGATCTCGAAGATGGGGGCCTCGGCGTCCTTGTTGATAGCGATGATGGTGCGCGAGCCCTTCATGCCCACGATGTGCTGGATAGCGCCGGAGATGCCCAGCGCCAGGTAGAGCTTGGGGGCGACGGTCTGGCCGGAAGAGCCGATCTGGCGGTCCATGGGCAGCCAGCCGGAGTCGCAGATGGGGCGGGAGGCGGCCAGCTCGCCGCCCAGGGCTTGGGCGAGCTGCTGCGCCAGCTCGATGTTCTTCTGCTCCTTGATGCCGCGGCCGACAGAAACAATGATGGCGGCCTGGGTGAGGTCCACGGCCTGCTTGGCTTCCTTGAAGGCCTCCTGCGGCTTGTTGCGGATGGCGGCGGCAGGGACTTCGACGCTCACGGTCTCGACGGGCGCGGGGCTCGAGCCGGCCTGCACCTGGTCGCCGCGGAAGGAGCCGGTCTGGAAGGTGACGAAGTGCGGCGGGTCGCCGGCGAAGGAGACGTCGGCGGCGAACTTGCCCTGGAACATCTGGCGGGTGAAGAGCAGGCGGTCGCCGGCCTTCTTGTAGCCGATGACGTCCGAGATGAGGGCGCGGCCCAGCGCCGTGGCCAGCTTGGGAGCGAAGTCGCGCACCTGGTAGGTGTGCGGCATCAGCACCAGCTTGGGCTTCTGGTCGGAGAGGAATTGCTTGAGCGCGGCGGTGAAGGCGTCTGGGGTGTAGGCGGCGAGCGCCTGGGATTCGAGGGCGAAGACCTTCCCG
>CBRAFF010000175.1:0-4397 GCA_967755155.1 uncultured bacterium | reverse complement strand
CTTCCCCCGTCGGCGGACAGACCGGCGAGGCGCAAGGCCACGCCCGCTTCGAGGTCACCGACAAGAGCCTCGACTTCCTGGGCTTCAAGACCTTGCGCGACCTGCTGGGCTCGCTGGGCAAATCCAACTTCGGCCGGCACGACACCCGTGACCTGGCCACCGGCATCGAGACCTCAGGCGCCGCCAAGCCCTACGAGTTTGGCGACACCCTCAACCTCGACATCACCGCCACGCTTTCGAGCGCCATCCAGCGCGAGGGCTTGCCCGATTTCCCCGACGCGCCGCTCAACCTGGAATACTCCGACCTCCAGGTGCACCAGTGCGAGTACCAGTCGTCCTGCGCCACGGTGCTGCTGCTCGACTGCTCGCACTCCATGATCCTCTATGGCGAGGACCGCTTCACCCCGGCTAAGAAGGTCGCCATGGCGCTTTCGCACCTCATCCGCACGCAGTATCCCGGCGACTCGCTCTCGCTCGTCCTCTTCCACGATTCGGCGGAAGAGTTGCCGCTCTCGCAGCTGGCACGCGTGAAAGTGGGGCCGTACTACACCAACACGCGCGAGGGCCTGCGTCTGGCGCAGCGCATCCTGCAACGCCAGCGCAAGGACATGAAGCAGATCGTCATGATCACCGACGGCAAGCCCTCGGCGCTCACGCTCGAGGACGGCCGCATCTACAAGAACGCCTTCGGCCTCGATCCCCTGGTGGTCTCGCAGACGCTCGAGGAAGTCTCCAAGTGCAAGCGCGCCGGCATCCTCATCAACACCTTCATGCTGGCTTCGGACTTCGGCCTAGTGCAGTTCGTCCAGAAGGTGACGGAGATGTGCCGCGGCAAGGCCTACTTCACCACGCCCTACAACCTGGGGCAGTACCTGCTGATGGATTACATGAGCCGGAAGATGCGGACGATTCACTGAGCAGCTAGCGATTGGCAATTCGCAATCAGCAGTCAGTCATCAGCCACACCTTATGACGCTGTCATCCTGAGCGAGGGAGGGCTCCCGCGCGATTTCTTCAGCGCGGGAAGCCCGAGTCGAAGGACCTCGGTGTTTGACTGGAAACCTAAGAGCTCGCCGGCGGCGGCCCCGGCTTGGGCGCCGTCTCCTCGGCCACGAAGCCGGAGGTCTTGTGCGAGCCGTCGCAGAAGGGCTTGTTGGCGGAGTGGCCGCAGCGGCACAGCGAGATTCCCGGCTTCCCCGTCAGATCGTAGGGATTGCCCTCGGCGTCGGTGAGCTGGAGCTGGCTGAGGTCGCCCTCCACCCGCAGGGGCCCGTTCTTCTTGACTGTGATCTTGATCGCCGCCATGAGTCCTCCGTGGAACCACACCGCTGCAGTAACCGAATGAAGATAGCACAAGCAGCTTCGTCCCGGCGTTCACTCAACCGGAGTCCAGGTCAGCCGCCTAGCTGGACGTACCGTCCGCGCCCCGCGCTGGTTGCTTTCTCAAAGGTGAGGGCTGCGGCCGCCACGTCCTCTAGTGCCATCCCGGTGCTGTCGAAGATCACGATCTCGTCCGGCGAGGTGCGCCCCGGCTTCTTGCCGGCGACGATCTGCCCCAGGTCCGCGTACACATCCTCGCGCGTCATCAAGCCGGCCGTGATGGCGTGGTGCAGGTCTCCAAAGGTCGCGCATTGCTCCACCACGTCGGCCACCACCTTGCTGGCGGCCAGCAGCTCGGGCTCGATCTCCTGTTTCTCCTCGTTGTCGGCGCCCACGGCGGCCAGGAAAGCGCCCGCCCGGACGTGCTCCCTTCCCACCATCCACCGTTTCGACGGCGTGCAGGTCGCCCACACGTCGCTTTCAGCCGCCGCGGCTTTCAGTTCGCGGACGGGCGTGACCTCGATCTTCAGCTCCGAGGAAGCCACCATGGCGAATTCGCGCGCCCGCGATTCATCGCTGTCATAGGCGTATGCCCGGCGGATAGGGAGGACCTGCTTCAGCGCTTGCAGTTGGACCCGGCCCTGGTTGCCGCAGCCGCAGATGGTCGCTACCGAGGACTCCGGCCGAGCCAAGCGCCGGGCCGCCACTGCGGTCGCCGCGCCCGTCCTGCGGATGGTGATCTCGATGGAATCCATCACGGCCAGCGGGTAGCCGTTCTCGGCGTCGCAAAGCACGATCACGCCCTGGATGGTCGGCAGCCCGAAGCGCTGGTTCCCCATGAAGTTCGCGTTGAGCTTGGCAGCAAAGTAGCTGCGGCCGGTGGACAACAGGCCGGCCTTCACGTGGAATCCGCCCTGGTTCGCGTGTACGCCCAGCGCGGCGGGAGCCGGGGCCTTGCCTTCGCCGTACAGGAGGAACGCCTGCTCGACCGCCGCGATGCAGGCCTCCAGGCTGAGCAATGCGGCGACATCTTTGCCTGTCAGAATGAGAGTCCCGCGCATCGCCCCTTCGTTTTCGCGAGGATCCGCCGCGATTTCCCAATATACGCGCGACCAGGAAGGGACGGCTACTGGGCGGCTGGAGTGGGCGAAACAGGAGAAATTTGGACTGCTGCCCGCGGGCCGGTTTCTAGGCGTGCTCCAGGCGCAGCCGCATCTGCTCGGCGAGTTCGCACACGGAGCGCAGTTTGGCCTGGGCGGCGGGCGGCAGGGCGGGCTCGGAGAGCGCCAGTTGCGAGGTCAGCAGGATGCCGGTAAGCGCGTCCTTGATCTCGCTCGACAGGATGCGCTCGGCGGCCTGCATGGCCACGCGCTGCTCCTGGTCGCGGCGGAGGAGCGCGGCGCGCACGTCGCGCACCACGCGGTCGGTTCCCGAGATGGCCAGGTTCATGAAGATGAGCACGGCGGCCCCGGAGAGCGCCGGCAGCAGCTCGCCGGCTTCGGACTCGTCGTCGGGCAGGCACTGGTCCACCACGACAGCGTCGAACTCCTGCTGGCGCAGCAGGCGCAGGGCCCGCCGGAAGCCCGAGGCGGTCAGCACCGACTCCCCCGTCGCCTTCTCCACCGCCGCGGCGCATTCCCCCACCCGCGGCGAAGTAGTGATGAGCAGGACCATACGACGTTTGAATGCACGCCGCGTGCCACGGCCCCGCCGGCTGAAAACACGATGGTTAGCTCCGTTCCCCTTCATTCCGTTCCCCCTGTGAAACTGCTTCCAGCTCCCGCCGTCCTAATCCGGGATGGCGTACTCCTTGAGCTTGCGGTAGAGCGTGGTCTTGCCGATACCCAGAAGGCGCGCCGCCAGCAGCTTGTCGCCGTTCACCTGCTGGATAGCGGCCAGGATGGCCTGCTTCTCCAACTCGGCCATGGGCAGGATGCTGGCCGCCGGCGGGCCCGCCACCAGCGCCGTCGCCGCGGCGCGCGAGTTGTGCAGCGCCGTGGGCAGGTCGGAGACCTGCAGCGCCTCGTTCGAGCTCAGCGCGCACGCCCGCTCCAGGCAGTTCTCCAGCTCGCGCACGTTGCCCGGCCAGTCGTAGCCCAGCATCACCTGCAGCGCCTCGTCCTTGAGGGTGCGCTGCGTGCCGGAACTCCTTCCCATGCGCTCCAGGAAGTGCGCCACCAGCAGCGGGATGTCCTGCTTGCGCTCGCGCAGCGGCGGCACCCGCAGGCTGACCACGTTCAGCCGGAAGTAGAGGTCCTTGCGGAAGCTGCCGTTCTGGATGGACGCCTCCAGGTCGCGGTGGGTGGCGGCCAGGATGCGCACGTTGATGGTGACGCGCTTGTTCGAGCCCACCGGACGGATCTCATGCTCCTGGATGGCGCGCAGGAGCTTGGCCTGCAAATCCGGCGGCAGTTCCCCGATCTCGTCCAGGAAGACGGTGCCGCCCTCGGCCATGGCCAGCAGTCCCTGCTTGGAGCGCACCGCCCCGGTAAAAGCGCCGCGCACGTATCCGAACAGCTCGCTTTCGATGAGCGTGGGCACCAGCGACCCGCTGTCCACCGGCAGGAAGGGCTTGTCGCGGTAGCCGCCGGAGAAGTGGATAGCCCGCGCCACCAGCTCCTTTCCCGTCCCGCTCTCTCCCTGGATGAGCACCGGGTGGCTGGAGTTCGAGACCTTGGAGATCATGCGGTAGAGCTTTTCCATCTCCGGCGAGTTGCCCACCAGCCCGGCAAAGCCGTGGCGGGAGCGCACCCGCTGCCGCAGCATGCGGTTCTCCGTCGCCAGGCGCAGGTGGCTGGCCACCCGGTCCAGCAGCAGCTTGAGTTCTTCCACGTGGAAGGGCTTGGTCACGTAGTCGTAGGCGCCCAGCTTCATGGCTTCCACCGCCGACTGCACCGTGGCATACCCGGTGATGACGATGATGGCCGCCTCCGGCCGCCGCTGCTTCACCTCGCGCAGCACTTCCAGGCCGCTCGCCCCCGGCAGCTTCAGGTCGAGCACCACCACGTCCACGCTCTGCTCGTCCAGCACCCGGTAGGCGGCCTCGGCGTTCTCGGCGGTAAAGGCGCGGAAGCCTA
>CBRAFF010000174.1:0-4408 GCA_967755155.1 uncultured bacterium | reverse complement strand
GAGGCCACGTCCACGAAGTAGAGGTCCAGGCGGTCCTGGGCGCGGTTCAGCACCTGGGCCCAGAGCAGCCCGTCGCGCACCCATCCGAAGCGCGGGAGGTAGAGGTCCTTGGCCTCGCGGGGGCGGTTGCCGGAATCGTCCCGCTCGCGCACCTGCGGCGGCAGCGTGAGCCACTTCAGACTCTTCCCGCTCGCCGTATCCACCACCCCCAGGCGCACCGCCGGGTTGGGATCGCCGGCCTTGGGGTACTTCTGAAAATCTACCGTGGGATGGGTGGGGATGAAGTCGGTGATGGGATAGCTGGGGACCGGGGTCTCATTCATCTGCAGGAAGGCGATGTGCGAGCCGCTGGGCGACCAGAAGTAGTTGCTGCGCACGTCCAGCTCCTCGGCGTACACCCAGTCCACCTCGCCGTTGAGGACGGCGGGGTCTTCGTCGCGCGTGAGTTGCCGTTCGCGGTCCTTGTCCAGCCGGCGGACGTAGAGGTTGTGCTTGCGCAGGTAGGCGATGCGGCTGCCGTCGGGCGAGAACTTGGGGTCCCCGCTGGGCTCGGGCGAGGAGGTGGCCTGCACCGCGGTGCCGGTGGCCAGGCTGTAGTACCAGAGCTGGCCGTTGGAATCGAAGAGCAGATGCCGCGAGTCCGGGGCCCAGTGGTAGGAGGCCACGGCGTAGCGCGAACGGCGCTTGCGCTCGCGGTCGTCCTTGAGCTGGCGGGCGGGCGGCGCCAGGCCGGCGAGCTTTTCGCGGGAGACCAGCACGGCGGCCTTGCCGGTGGCGGCGTCCAGATACATCAGTTCGCCGCGCTCGCCGGCGTCGTCGCGCTGCACGTAGGACAGGCGCGAGCCGTCCGGACTCCACTTGAAGGTCTCCGGGGCGCGGCCGGTCAGGCCGCCCTCGGCGAAGATGGCCTCCACGGTCAGTTGGGGCGCCGGCGCCGGCTGTTGGCCCCACAGCGCCGCGGAACAGAGCAGCATCGCGATCAGCCGTCTCACTCTTTATCCTCCTGGCGGGCCTTAGGAAGGGCGAAGTTTACACCGAGGGGCGGGCCGATGCCGAGTGTGGGCGCGTGCTACAATCTTTGGCCACTCCCCTCCTTCGGGCCCAAGTATGCACCCAGACCTGGAAAAGCTGATCGCCTTGCAGCAGGCGGACGCGGAAGTGGCTCGCCTGCGGGACGAGATCGCTACCCTGCCCCGCAAGGTGGCCGCCATCGAGGCCAAGCTGGCCGGGACCCACGCCCAGATGGAGAAGGCGCGGCTGGGCCTGGGAGCCAATCAGGCGGTCCGGCGGAAGCTGGAGACCGAGATCGCGGACCACCGGGGCCATATCTCCAAATACCGTGATCAATCGCTGGCGGTGAAGACCAACGAGCAGTACAAGGCGCTGCTGCACGAGATCGAGTTTGCGGAACAGCACATCCGGGCCTGCGAGGACAAGATCCTGGAAGGGATGGTGGACTCCGAGGCGCGGGAGGCGGCGCTGAAGGCCGCCGAGGCCGAGCTCAAGGCGGAGACGGCGGAGATCGAGAAGGAAAAAGCCGAGGCGCGAGCGCGCACCGTGGAGGACGAACAGCTGCTGGCGGAGCAGAATGTCCGGCGCGAGGGCCTGCGCAGCGGCGTTTCCCCCGAGGTCCTCGAGCACTACGACCGGGTGCTGCACGCGCGCAAGACGGCGGTGGCAGAGGCGCGGGCGCAGAAGTGCATGGCCTGCAACGTCCTGCTGCGGCCCCAGACCTATAACGATGTGAAGAGCAACCAGCAGATCGTGGCCTGCGATTCCTGCAGCCGCATCTTGTACTATGATCCCGCGCAGGAAGCGGCGCCGGAGGCCTCGGCGCGGCGGCGGGCGCACAAGCCGGCAGGAGAAGAGGCCGCGGAGCCCGAGGCGTCGGTGCTCGAGGCCGGCTCTTCCTCGTCGTCGTCCTGAGAGTGGAGTATGAGAGATTTTGCGCGGAGAGTGGCACTCCTGGTGGCCAGTGCAGCCCTGGCAACCTTTCTGAGCGCCCAGCAGCAGCCGATTGACGACCCGGGCTTCGTGAACCTGGGCATTCGCCTGGTCTACACCAATGACCACCCCGTGAGCGGACGGGCCCGCGTGGAACTGCTCTCCACATCCGAACTTTCCATCAGCCAGGGCTTTACCGACGACCAGGGACATCTCACGTTTGCCCGTGTCCGGCCAGGGTACTATCGCTTGAAGGTCAGTGGGGTCGGGATCGAAGACACAACGACCAGCACCTTTCTGATCTACCGTGGCGAAAATCTGCATCTGGAGTTCGTGCATGTGCAGCCCAAGGAATCCCCGGGGTCGCACACCGAGGGTTCACAGTCGCCGGTTTCGGCGACGGAGCTGAGCGTCCCGGAAAGAGCGCGGAAGGAGTTTGAGGCCGGCATGGCGGCCCTCAACGAGAAGAACTGGCCCGAGGCGAAGAAGCGCTTCCAGAAGGCGGTGGAAGTTTATCCGCGGTACGCCCGCGCCCATAACGGCCTGGGGGTGGTCTACATGAATACCGGCCAGGCCGCGCCCGGACGCGATGCCTTTGAAACCGCGCTCCGTCTCGACGACCACCTCTCCGACGCGGCGCGGAATCTGGCCAAGATCGAGTATGGCGAAAAAAAGTACTCCCAAGCGGAGGGCCTTCTGAACAAGTCACTGGCCACGGATCCCACAAATGCGGAGGCGCGGTTGCTGCTCTCCAATGCCCAGTTGATGCTGGGCAAGCCGGAAGAGGCACTGGCCAGCGCCCGCCGGGTGCACACGATGGAGCACGCGCAGTACACCCTGGTGCACCTGATTGCTGCCATGGCCCTGGAAACGCTGAAGCGGCCGGCGGAAGCGGCGGCGGAATACCAACTGTACCTGCAGGAGTCCCCCACCGGGCCGGCGGCAGGACGGGCGCGGGCCGGGTTGCAGGCCCTGCAGAGCCAACTCCCCCACTGAAGCACGCCAACCACAATCCTGAGGTCGAGGTACGGGCGCGGGCGGCCGCGCGCCTGCGCGCCGGACACCTCTGGGTCTATCGCTCCGACCTGGCCTCCGCCCTCAGCCTCCCGCCCGGTAGCCTGGTCACGGTGCGCGACCCGCGCGGCAACACGCTGGGAACGGCTCTCTATAGCAGCGCTTCGCAGATCGCGTTGCGCATGATCTCAGCGGGACCGGTGAAGGACACCGCCGCGTTCCATCAGCTCCTGCGGGAACGGATCCACGCTGCCGCCGAGTACCGCCGTCGTGTGGTCGCGGGGAGCGACGCCTACCGCGTGGTCTTCAGCGAGGCTGATGCCCTGCCCGGCCTGATCGTGGACCGCTACAACGACGTGCTTTGCCTGCAGGCCCTCACCCAGGCGATGGACCAGCCCGAGGTCAAGGCGGCCGTGGTGGCGGCGCTCCAGGAGGAGTTCTCGCCCGCGGGCGTGGTGGAGCGCGTGGACCCGCGCATCCGCAAGCTGGAGCAGTTGCCGGAATCCGAGGGCGGGCTGCTGGCGGGAGAGAAGGAAGCGACCCTCTTCACCATGAACGGCGTGCGCTTCCATTACAAGGCCGGAGAAGGCCAGAAGACCGGGGCCTTCCTCGACCAACGGGAGAACTACGCCGCCGCCGCCGGCTACGCGAGCGGGCAGGCGCTCGACGTCTTCTGCTACCAGGGCGGATTCGCCCTGCACCTGGCGCGGGTGTGCGAGAGCGTCACCGGGGTGGACAGCTCGCGGCCGGCCCTGGAGGTGGCGGAGCGCAATGAGGAGCTGAACCGCGAGGCATCTTCCGTGAAGGAGGTCGAGTGGATCGAAGCCAACGCCTTCGACCTGCTGAAGGATTACGCCGCCGCCGGCCGCCAGTACGATACCGTCATCCTCGACCCGCCGGCATTCGCCAAGTCCAAGACCACCAAGGAGACCGCCCTGCGCGGCTACAAGGAATTGAACCTGCGCGCCCTGAAGATGCTGCGCCCCGGCGGCATCCTGGTGACCTGCTCCTGCTCCTACCACCTGAGCGAGGCCGACTACCTGGAGGTGGTAGCCGCGGCGGCGGGAGACGCCCATCGCAGCGCCCGAATCCTCGAAAAGCGAGGCCAGGCCAAGGACCACCCGGTCCTGCTCACCGTGCCAGAAACGTCCTACCTGAAGTGCATTATTTTAACTGTAACATAATCAAAACAGTACACATATCTAATACTTGACAGTAACACACTCATATTCTAGAATGGGCGGGTTCTGGGATTGAAGGAAGGTCAGCCATGAGCATTCGCTGGGACAAATTGACGCTGAAGGCGCAGGAGGCCATGCAGGCGGCCAACGACGGGGCCTCGCGCCGTGGCAACTCCGAGCTGGTGCCCTTGCACTTGCTGGCTGGTCTGCTCGAGGACCGCGAGGGCATCGTGGCTCCGGTGCTGGCGAAGATCGGCCTGGGCGTTGAT
>CBRAFF010000173.1:0-4423 GCA_967755155.1 uncultured bacterium | reverse complement strand
GAAAAGAAGATCTCCGACCCGAACTTCTGGTCGAACCCCACGGAATCGCAGCGAGTGATGCGGGAGCGCAAGCGCCTGGAGACGGCGCTCTCGACCGAGACGGACCTGGAGCACCGCACCGCCGACCTGGCCGCCTACTTCGAGCTGGCGCGCGAGGGCGAGAGCGTCGAAGCCGACCTCGAGCGCGAGATCGCCGCGTTGCGCGAGCTGGTGGAGAAGCTGGAAACGCAGACGCTGCTCTCCGGCGAGCACGACGCGCGCAACGCCATCGTCACCATCCATCCCGGCGCCGGCGGCACCGAGTCCCAGGACTGGGCGGAGATGCTCTTGCGCATGTACCTGCGCTGGGCCGAGCGCCAGGGCTTTGAGACCGCGCTCAACGATTACCAGGCGGCCGAAGAGGCGGGACTGAAGTCCGCGACCTTGTCCGTCACCGGCGAGTACGCCTACGGCCTGCTGACCAGCGAGATCGGCGTGCACCGCCTGGTGCGCATCTCTCCCTTCGACCAGGCCAAGCGGCGGCACACTTCCTTCGCCAGCGTCTACGTCTCGCCGGAGATCGATGAGTCCATCGAGGTCATCATCAAAGTAGAAGACCTGCGCATCGACACCTACCGCTCCTCGGGCGCGGGCGGACAGCACGTGAACGTGACGGATTCGGCGGTGCGCATCACCCACCTGCCCACGGGGACGGTGGTCAGCTGCCAGAACGAGCGCTCGCAGCACAAGAACCGCGACGTGGCCATGAAGATCCTGCGCTCCAAGCTCTACGAGCTGGAGCTGGAGAAAAAGCGCGCCGCCACCAAGAAGATCGAGGACTCCAAGCTCGACATCGACTTCGGCTCGCAGATCCGCTCCTACGTGCTGCATCCCTACCGCTTGATCAAGGACCACCGCACCAAGATCGAGGTGGGCGACGTGGACAAGGTGCTCGACGGCGGCCTGGAACCGTTCATCCGCGGCTACCTGCACCTGCGCCGCGAGCAGAAGTAGACACCGCTCGGGGCCGCTTCGCCGCCGTTCGCTGCGTGCCCGCGCCCACCGGCGTCAGGATTGCCCCGTCGGGCGGAAAGGGTTGGCGTTTCACGACTTCTTTGTTACCTTAGAATCACCAGTTTGCAGGCTGCTGCGGGCCAGTCATCCGGCCGGACGCGGCTTCCGAAATCGCAATCCCGAGGAGTTGACCTTTGCCTACGAAAGACCGCTTTTTGTTTACCTCCGAATCGGTGACCGAGGGTCACCCCGACAAGATCGCCGACCAGATCTCCGACGCCATCGTGGACGCCTGCCTGGCCGAGGACCCGCACAGCCGCGTGGCCTGCGAGACCCTGCTGACCACCGGCCTGGCCTTCATCGCCGGCGAGATCACCACCAAGGCCTACGTGGACTTCCCCGCCATCGTGCGCGGCACGGTGCAGTCGGTGGGCTACACCGACGCCAGCTACGGCTTCGACGCCCAGACCTGCTCCGTCATCTCCTCCATCCACGAGCAGTCCCCTGACATCAAGCAGGGTGTGGACCCGGGCGGCGCCGGCGACCAGGGCATGATGTTCGGCTACGCCTCCAACGAGAATCCCGAGTACATGCCCACCGCCATCCTGCTGGCGCACAAGCTGACCATGCGGCTGGCGGAAGCGCGCAAGAGCGGCCAGCTCGAGTTCCTGCGGCCCGACGGAAAATCGCAGGTCACGGTCGAGTACGACGGCAATCACAAGCCGCAGCGCATTGACGCCGTGGTCGTCTCCACCCAGCACTCGGAGGCCGTGGGCAACGAGAAGCTGCACTCCGACATCCTCAAGCACGTCATCCAGGCCGCCCTGCCGGCCCACCTGCTCGATCAGGACACCAAGTACCACATCAATCCCACCGGGCGTTTCGTCGTTGGCGGGCCCATGGGCGACACCGGGCTCACCGGCCGCAAGATCATCGTGGATAGCTACGGCGGCATGGGACGCCACGGCGGCGGCTGCTTCAGCGGCAAGGACCCGACCAAGGTGGACCGCTCCGGCGCCTACGTGGCGCGCTACATCGCCAAGAACATCGTGGCGGCGGGGCTGGCTGAGCGCTGCGAAGTGCAGCTGGCCTACGCCATCGGCGTGGCCGAGCCGGTCAGCGTCCTGGTGGATACCTTCGACACCAGCGACCTTTCCACCGGCAAGCTGGAAGAGCTGGTGCGCGCCAACTTCCAACTGACGCCCAAGGGCATCATCGAATCGCTCCGGCTGAACCGTCCCATCTATCGCAAGACCGCGGCCTACGGCCACTTCGGGCGCAACGACGCGGACTTCACCTGGGAGGCGACCGACAAAGCCGTCCGGCTGCGCGAGCAGGCAGGTGCCGCGGCGGACAAGGCGGTCCCGGCAAGCGCCAAGTAAGCTTCGTCACGGGCCCCCGGCAACGTCGGGGCCCATGTTTTCCACTCGTCGAGTATCCTAGTGTGGTTCGGGACCCAGCCCGGGCCGCGCATGCAGGCAATCCAGAAATCGTGAACGCGAAAGCGAAGAAAGCAGACCTCATGACCACGGCAACGCAAGTGAAGTGCGACATCAAGAATCCCGAGCTGGCGGATGCGGGCAAGAAGCGCATCGAGTGGGCCAATGCGGCCATGCCGGTGCTGCAGATCATCCGCAAGGAGTTCATCAAGAACTCGCCGCTCAAGGGCATCCGCATCTCCGCCTGCCTGCACGTGACCACCGAGACGGCGAACCTGGCCATTACGCTGCGCGACGGCGGGGCGGACGTGGTGGTGTGCGCCTCCAACCCCTTGTCCACCCAGGACGACGTGGCCGCTTCGCTGGTCCGCGACTACAACATCCCGGTGTTCGCCATCAAGGGCGAGGACAGCGAGAGCTACTACTCGCACATCCTGGCGGCGCTCGACCACAAGCCCCACATCACCATGGATGACGGCGCCGACCTGGTCACTACCGCGCTCACCAAGCGCAAGGATGTGGCGGACGGCGTCCTGGGCGGCACCGAAGAGACCACCACCGGCGTCATCCGCCTGCGCGCCATGGCCAAGGAAGGCGTTCTGCGCTATCCCATCGTCGCCGTCAACGACGCCGACACCAAGCACCTGTTCGACAACCGCTACGGCACCGGCCAGTCCACGCTCGACGGCGTCATCCGCTCCACCAACATGCTGATGGCGGGCTCCAAGTTCGTCATTGCCGGCTACGGCTGGTGCGGCAAGGGCCTGGCCTCGCGCGCCAAGGGCATGGGCGCCGACGTCATCGTCACCGAGATCGACCCCACCAAGGCGCTCGAGGCCGTGATGGACGGCTTCCGCGTCATGTCCATGAGCGAGGCCGCCAAGCTCGGCGACGTCTTCGTCACCGTCACCGGCAACAAGAACGTCATCGCCAAGGAGCACTTCGAGGCCATGAAGAACGGCGCCATCATCGCCAACTCCGGCCACTTCAACGTGGAGATCGATATCCCCGCACTGGAGAAGCTGGCCTCCTCGCGGCGCCCGACCCGCGAGTTCGTCGAGGAGTTCGCGCTCAAGGACGGCAAGAAAATCTACCTGCTGGGCGAAGGACGGCTCATCAACCTGGCCGCCGCCGAGGGCCACCCCGCCTCCGTCATGGACATGAGCTTCGCCAATCAGGCCCTGTGCGTCGACTACCTGGTGAAGAACCACAAGCAGATGGAGAAGAAAGTCTTCCCCGTGCCCGCCGAGCTCGACAAGCGCGTGGCCAAGCTGAAGCTCGAGTCCATGGGAGTGAAGATCGATCGCCTCACGCCGGAGCAGGAAGAGTACCTGGCGTCATGGAGCGAGGGAACCTAACACCTACCACAGAGGCACAGAGGTTTCACAGGGAGGGCGGCCACGAGCCGCCCTTGTTTTTTATAGAATCGGATGAGCCCTCAGCCTAATCTGAATCAGGGAAACAGGAGGAGCCATGACCACCGCCGCAGAGACCGACCCGCGCTATCCCATCGGGAAACATGAACCACCCGCGAAATTCACCGCCAGAGACCGCAAGCGGTGGATTCGAGACATCGCCGCCTGTCCAAAGCGGATGCAGGAGGCCGTGCGCGGCCTGAACGACGAGCAACTCGACACGCCGTACCGCGAGGGGGGCTGGACGGTCCGCCAGGTCGTCCATCACGTCCCCGACAGCCACCTGAACGCTTACTGCCGCTGGAAGCTGGCGCTCACCGAGGATGTTCCCACCATCAAGCCCTACGACGAAAACGCCTGGGCGCAGTTAGCCGACGCCAAGCTGCCCGTCCAGGTTTCCCTCGCGCTTCTGAAGTCAGTACACAAACGCTGGGTGACCGTGTTGAAGTCCATGACGCCGGAGCAGGGTGCGCGCCGCTTCCAGCATCCGGAACTGGGCGAGCGCACGCTCGACCAGTACCTGGCGCTCTATTCCTGGCACAGCCGCCACCACGTGGCCCACATCACCGAGCTGCG
>CBRAFF010000172.1:0-4437 GCA_967755155.1 uncultured bacterium | reverse complement strand
CAGGGTGTGGTGGGCGCCGTCATCCAGTCCTACCTGCGTCGCAGCCAGCCCGACGTGGAAGACCTTCTCTCCGCGCGCATCCGCATCCGGCTGTGCAAGGGCGCCTACAAGGAGCCGCCGGAGCTTGCCTTCCAGAAAAAAGCGGAGGTGGATGCCAATTACGTCACGCTGATGAAGATGCTGCTGACAAGCGGCGTCTATCACGGGATCGCGACGCACGACCCGAAGATGATCGAGGCCGCCATCGCTTTCGCCAAGGCGGAGAAGATTCCCGCCGACGCCTTCGAGTTCCAGATGCTTTACGGCATCCGCCGCGACCTGCAGCAGCAACTGGTGCGGGACGGCTGGCGCATGCGCGTCTACATCCCCTTCGGCACCGAGTGGTATCCCTACTTCATGCGCCGGCTCGCGGAGCGCCCCGCCAACGTCTTCTTCGTGCTGAAGAACCTGTTTCGCTAGAAAATCAAAAAGGGAAAAGGAAAAAGTAAGGGAAGGAGGAGCTAAGAGGCGGGAACCCAGCTCCTCTTGTTTTCTCCTTTTTACTTTTTCCTTTTACCTTGTCATTGCCGGTCCGGGGGCGGCGGCGGAGCCTGTCCACGGTCGGAAGGATTCCCGCGCGCGGGCCGGGGCGGCGCCAGTTCCGACATCCCCTTCAGCACTTCCATCTCATCGTCGGAGAACATGCTGCGGAACTTTTCCGACCCCAACACCTGGCCGCGCTGCTCTGGCTCCATCTCCCGCAGGTTGCGCAGGGCGCGCCTCACCATGCGCCGGCGCGGCTCGGGAAGGTCGCGGAAGCGAGCGAACAGGGCGCGCGCGCGCTGCTGCTGTTCCGGCGTCAGGTGCTCGAAGGTCTCCATGCGATTGAGCACGCGCTGGCGCTGCTCCGGCGTCATGGCGTTGAACTCCCGCAGGCGCTGCCGCAGTTTCGCCTGCCGCTCCGGCCTTAGCTTCTGGAACTCGGGGTCATCGGCCAGCGCCTGTTCCTGCTGGTCGGGCGGTACGTTCTGATACTTGCGCAGCCAGTCGCCGGCATGGGCGCCGGCCCCGGGGCCGTGGTGTCCGCCGCGCCTGCCGAAGCCGCCGCGCCGCTCGCCCGGCTGCCTGGGCGGACGTTCCTGCTCAGCCGTGGGCGGGGTCGCCGGAGGCGGCTCGTTCTGCGCCGGCGGCGCCTCCTGGGCTGCGAGCGCGCACGCCAGCAAGCCAACCAGCAGCAACGCGGCGATAAACTTCAAGTTCAAACCTGCTCCTTACGGGTTCGCCTGCTCCACCGGAATCTCATCCAGCAGGTCGAAGTTGGCGTACAGTTCCTGGTTCTGGTCGAGAGTCTGCAGGTCGGCCACCGCCGACCCGGTGTCCGCCTGCGGCTGCGAACGCACCGCCACCGGACCCTGTAGCACCTCCGTCCGCGGCGTGCCCAGGTCGAGCAGGCCGATGCCCAGCACCGCCAGCAGGACAAGAGCCGCGGCCAGCGCCGGCTTGCGCACCCAGGCCCACCAGTTCGCCGGAGTTGCGGCCTGCTCGCGCAAGCGCGCCCGCAGGCGCGAATCGAAATAGGGCGAGACCTCGGCCGCCGGCCACTGGTCGAGCAGCGCCGAAGTCTGCTTCAGCGCGGCAAACTCCTGGGCGCAGGCGCCGCAGGCACGCACGTGCTCCTCCAGTCCGGCCGCAGCCGTACCCTGCAGCGCGTCCAACATCTGTTCGCGAAATCGTTCGCAGTTCATGTCTTTACTCCCCACCTTCACAAAAACTCTTTCAGGCTCTCGCGCAACGTCTCGTAGGCGCGGAACAGCAGCGACTTGGTCGCCGACTCGCTCAGCTTCAGCACCTGCGCGATCTGCCGGTAGTCCAGCCCCTGGTACTTGTGCATCACCACCGCCAGCCGCTGCCGGTCCGGCAGCGCCTCCACGTGACTGCGGATGGCGCGCCGGCGCTCCCGCAGCAGCAACTCCTGCTCGGCCGTCGGCTCGCCGTCCGAGACCTCGAAGGCCGCCCCGCCTTCCGTGGGCTCGTCCAGGCTGACCTCGCCGCGCTGATGGCGCGTATCGCGCGCGTGGTTCACCGCCAGGTTGGTGGCGATGCGGTACATCCACGTGGTGAACTTGGCGGTGGCCTTGTACGACTGGCGCGAGCGATACACCCGCAGGAACACCTCCTGCGCCAACTCCTCCGCCACCGCGCGACTGCGCGCCATGCGGTAGAGGAAGCCCACCAGCGGCCGCCGGAATTTCTCCACCAGATGGTCGAAGGCGACTTCGTCGCCCGCCTTCACCCGCAGCATGACCTCGGCGTCGGTCAGAAGTTCGAACCCCGGAGACGGGGGCAGGGAAGTCGCCGAGGCTCGGGCGCTGCTCTCGCCCCCGGCCAGCATCCCGCGCTCCAGCGCCATGCTGCTCACACTGGAGGAAACCCTCTGCCCATCAGAAAGTTGCGGCCCTTGAGCCCCCGGCAAAGCCCTCCCTGCAGGGTCCTGAGCAGGCCGGGATGGGCGATTCGGTGCCATATTCAAAGGCCGGGCGTGCACAACGCCGACAGCCGAATTCTACGCCGTTCACGGCGCACAACCGCCGTCCGCAGCGCTTCCTTCGTCTTCGACCTTTCTGTTAAGATGCAAATTCTGGTTTTTTCGTGGGCAGTCGCCCACGGAACGTGGGCGCTTAACTCAGCGGTAGAGTGCCATCCTCACACGGTGGAAGTCGTAGGTTCGAATCCTACAGCGCCCACCATCCCCCTCAAAGGCTCGGTCTGAAGAGGTCCTTCTCCCGCTTCGCGGGATCAGGATTTCGCCTGGCGGCTCAGACGCCGCCAAAACGTCTCAAGTTCGAATCCTACAGCGCCCACCATCCTTCACTTCCTTCCCGGCCGGGACCTTATGGAAACCCGTATCCTGGCCGCGTGCCCTTCCGCAAACTGGAGGCCCGGCGCCGCTCTCGGGCAAGCATCCCTTGTATTTCCAGCAGCTTACATTTCGGCTACTCGCTTGCATAGCAACCCGTGGGGGAGTTTTACAAGAAAGGTACGCGATAAACGGCGTAACTTTCCCTGAGCAAAAGGGGCGTTCCTCGTGGACGCCCTTTTTTTTCTGCCGCCGGCGGAACATCGCTGAAACTCCGCCGCGCCGGCCCGCATCCATAGGAATAGGAGAGGATGAGCTTGCGCCCCGCATCGCCCCGATTTTCCACTTGCGCAGAGACTGGGGTGCGGGTAGCATGGGGAGTCCTCCAAAGCCGCACGCTCCCGTGCTGGCGCTCCGCATAAGAAGGCAGCGGACGAGTACATAAGGTTCAACGGATCTTCCCGAGACGTGGGGTTCTAAAAACGCCGGGCAGAGAATCAGGCTGAAGTCCAGACCGACAACGGCACGACTGCATCCTTAGGAAATTCACAGGACCAGGGCACCACTACAAACATCAAGGCACCACCACAGCTAAAGCTGGGATCGAGAGACCATGAATAGAGGACCAGACCAACCCTCGCGCCGCGGACGACGCCGTCGCCGGGGACGCGGCCCCGGAGCCGGACATGCCGGCCCGGGCGGCCCCGCACATTCCGGGCGGCCGCATCGCGGCGGCCCCGCCTTCAGCGGGCCTATGGACCACAGCTACCGCCAGGCGCAGGGCGCACAAGGCGGCAACACTCAGAGCGGCGGCTACGGCCGTCCGCGCTTCGACGCGCAGCGCTTCCATCAGCCCGCCCTGCCCGATCCCGAGCCTCTGCCTCCCAACGAAAACGGCGCCACCCGCATCCTGGCCATGGTGGACGATCTGTTCTTCGTCACCAAGATCCAGGAGACGGCACGCAAGCTCAACGTCAAGGTGGAATTCCCCAAGACCGACAAGGAGATCCTGGAGCGAATCGAAAACAACGGCCAGGAGAAGCCGTCGCTCATCATCATCGATCTGAACAGCGTCAACGCCAAGCCGCTGACCACCATCCCCAAGCTCAAGGCCAAGCTGAAGAAGGAGACTTCCATCCTGGGCTTTGTCTCCCACGTGCAGGGCGACCTGAAGGTCAAGGCGCAGGAGGCGGGCTGCGACGCCGTCATGCCGCGCTCCGCTTTCTCCCAGAACCTGCCGCAACTGCTGCGTCGCCACGGCGCCCCGGAAGACCTGAGCCAGGACTCCGACTAACCGGGTAGCGCCGGCGTCCCGCCGGCAACGATGCCTCATGCTGACGGTGGAAGAGCGGGCCTTCAGGCCCGCGTCAGGCGCTCTGGAAAACGGGCTTCAGCCCCGGGCCATATCACCCACGTTGTTCGCGCATCGGAGGGTGCCCCACCCCGTTCTGCGGGGCCCCGATTTTGGGCGCTAACAGGGAAGAGATTCCCTTATCCCGGAGGCCAGCGCAGGTCCCGTCCCCCCAGCAAATGCAGATGTAGGTGGAACACCGACTGTCCCGAGCGCGGTCCCACGTTGTACACCGTGCGATAACCGTCCT
>CBRAFF010000171.1:0-4498 GCA_967755155.1 uncultured bacterium | reverse complement strand
GCAATGGCTTCCTCGTTCGGGACGAAGTGGGCGTGGTAGCGGGTGCCACCGGCGATGAGCTCGCGGCCCAGGCGCGAGTCGTCGTCCACCTCCAGCATGTAGACGCTGACGTGCGGCACTCCCGAGCCGACCGCGCCCTCGAGCGAGGCCCGCCAACTGGCGGCGGTCTGGTGGGGCAGGCCGGCAATCAGGTCCACATTGATGTTCGAGATGCCCGCGGTCCGCAGCCGGGCGATGTCGTCGAGGACTGTGGCGCGCGTGTGCAGCCGCCCGACCGCCGCCGCTTCCCCGTCCGCGAACGACTGCACGCCCAGGCTGGCGCGGTTCACGCCGCATGCGAGCAGCGCCTCCACCATCGCCGGAGCCAGCGTGCCGGGAGCGCACTCGACGGTGACTTCGGCATCGGCGACGACTTCGAAGTGCTGCCGCGCCGCGCGGAACAACCCGCGCAACTGCTCGGGCTCGAGCACGCTGGGCGTGCCGCCGCCCAGATAGACGGAATCCACGCGCGGGTCGAGCTCGCAGCCCATTGCGGCGGCGCTTTCGACGGCGCGGGCCATGTCGCCGGCCACGTGCTCCACGTAGCGTCCGAATCGCTCGCGGGAGAATACGCCGGAGGCGAAGTTGCAGTAGCTGCATTTCGTCTTGCAGAAGGGGACGGAAATGTAGAGGCCGAGTGACATATCAGAAGGCCAGTAGTTCCCTCGCTCCGCTCGGAATTTCGGCGCGCGGCTCAGTACCTAGCCTGCCCTGAGCGAGCGCAGCGCGTCGAACGGGCCGCGCAATCGCCTCAACTTGCAGAACGGCACCGAGAGGTAGAGCCCGAGCGGCACCGGGCCATTATCCCATCCCGGTTGCCCGGGCGCCCGCGAAGCGGGATTCCCGCATCTCAGATACAATCGCTGCCTTCATGTCACGACGCGTGGTCATCACCGGAATGGGCGCGGTCAGCCCCAACGGCATCGGCAACCAGGCCTTCTGCGAGGCCCTGCTTGCCGGGAAGAGCGGGGTGCGGCGCATCACCCGCTTCGATCCCAACGAGCTCGAGGTGCAGATCGCGGGCGAGGTCACGGACTTCGACGAGTCGGCCTGGGTGACCAAGCACGAGCGCAAGCACGTCTCGCGCGTAGTGCCGCTGGCCACCGCGGCCACCAGCGAAGCGCTGATCGACGCCGGCCTGGACGTGGAGGCCATGTCGCTCGAGGAAAAGCGCAAGATCGGCGTCATCCTGGGCACGGGCGGCGGCGCGCAGGACTTCTCCGAGGCCCAGTACCGCTTGTGGCTCGACGGCAAGGTCAAGCAGGTGAGCCTGTTCTCCATCCCCAGCGGGACCATGGGGACGCTTTCCAGCGAAGTCAGCATGCGCTTCGGCCTGCGTGGCATGAGCCACGTGGTGACCTCGGGCTGCACCTCCTCCACCGACGCCCTGGGCTACGCCTTCCGCCAGATCCAGGCGGGCGTGCTGCCCATGCTGGTGGCGGGCGGCGCCGATTCGCCCCTGGCGCTGGGCATCGTCAAGGGCTTCGAGCTGATGAAGATCTGCACTACTTCGTGGAACCAGGAGCCGGAGCGCGGCTCGCGACCCTTCTCCGCCGACCGCGACGGCTTTGTGATCGCCGAGGGCGCCTGGATGTTCCTGCTGGAGGAGATGGAGCACGCGCGCGCGCGCGGCGCCCGCGTCTACGGCGAGATCGCCGGATACGGCTCCACCTGCGAGGCCTTCCACCGCGTGCGCCTGGCCGAGTGCGGCGAGGAGCCGGCGCGCGCCATCCAGATCGCCATGCAGGAGGCGGGCGTTGCTCCCGCCGACATCCACTACGTCAACCTGCACGGCACCTCCACCCAGCTCAACGACCGCATCGAGACCCGCGCGCTCAAGCTGGCAATGGGCAACGGCCATGCCTACAAGGTCCCCATGTCGGCGCTGAAATCGCAGATCGGACATCCCCAGGGCGCCTGCGGCGCCGCCGGAGTCGCCGCCACCCTGGTGGCCATGCAGCACTCCCAGCTCCCGCCCACCATCAACGTGGACAAACCCGACCCGGAGTGCGACCTGGACTACGTCCCCCAAGCCGGGCGCAAGGCGCAGATCGAGCACGCGGTGTGCAACTGCATCGCGTTTGGCTCGAAGAATTCGGCGCTGGTGCTGCGGAAGATTGTGTAGCCCACACGGTCATGCTACGATGTAATACAAGTAATACAGGAGGCTAGGATGCTGACTGTGCGTCTCCCCACCGAGCTTGAGGCCCGACTCACCCGCCTTGCCAAGCGTACTGGTCGGGCCAAGGCGTACTACGTGAAGCGTGCGCTCGCCGAGTTTCTTGACGACCAGGAAGACTACCGCATTGCCATTTCCAGGTTGGAAGAGAACCTTCCGACCATCCCACTCAAAGAGGTGGTGAAGCGGCTTGGCCTGGACCGTTAGATTCGTGCCTCGCGCGGAAAAAGAACTGGCAAAGCTGGACCGCCCGATGCAAAAGCGCATCGTCAGCTTCTTGCGCGAACGGGTCGAGGGCGGCAGCGATCCGCGAAGCACTGGGAAACCTCTGCGGGGCGAGAAGGGCGAACTGTGGCGATATCGCGTCAGCGATTACCGGATTGTCTGCCGGATTGAAGATACATTCCTGGTGGTAGTGGTTGTTCGGGTCGGCCATCGCAAGGACGTGTACCGCTGACCTTCGTCAACCAATAGCTCCACCCTTCCACCGTTTTTTCGCATCCCAACAACCCTCCCCATCGTCTGTACAATAGTCACAGCGCATGGCCAGCATGCACGAAGAAGAAGTCCTGGGCAAAGCCTATGACAGCCGCCTGATGAAGCGGCTGCTCACCTACCTGCGTCCCTACAAGTGGCAGGTGTTCATCGCGCTGGGCGCCATCGTGCTCAAGGCGGGCGCGGACGTCCTCGGCCCCTATCTCACCAAAGTCGCCATCGACAAATACTTTGTGCACTCGGACGCGCCGGGCTCGGGCTCGATGCTCGACCGCTGGCTCAGTCCGGAACCGCTTACCGGCATCGCGCAGATCGGCGGCCTCTACGTCCTGTTGCTGAGCTTCGGCTTCTTCCTGGACTTCGCCCAGACCTACTTCATGCAGTGGACAGGCCAGAAGGTGATGTTCGACCTGCGCAGCCAGATCTTCCGCCACCTGCAGGGCATGCACCTGGGCTTCTTCGACAAGAACCCGGTCGGCCGCCTGGTGACCCGCGTGACCACGGACGTGGACGCGCTCAACGAGCTGTTCACCGCCGGCGTGGTCGCCATCTTCGAGGACATCTTCGTGCTGGTGGGCATCCTGGTCATCATGCTGAACATGCAGTGGTGGCTGGCGCTCATCACCTTCGCCGTGCTGCCGCTCATCTTCTGGGCCACCCTGGTTTTCCGCAAGTACGTGCGCGACAGCTACCGGCGCATCCGCGTGGCCATCGCGCGCATCAACGCCTATTTGCAGGAGCACGTCTCGGGCATCGTGGTGCTGCAGCTCTTCAACCGCGAGAAGCGCGCTTACGAGAAGTTCGAGAAGATCAACGCCACCCACATGGAGGCGTTCAAGGACGCCATCCTGGCCCATGCCATCTACTACCCGGTGATCGAGGTCCTCTCCGCCGTGGCCATCGCCAGCGTCATCTGGTTCGGCGGCAACGAAGTCATCCGCGCCACCGTCACCCTGGGCGTGCTCACCGCCTTCATGCAGTACGCGCAGCGCTTCTTCCGCCCCATCCAGGACTTGAGCGAAAAGTACAACATCCTGCAGTCGGCCATGGCTTCCGGAGAACGCATCTTCAAGCTGCTGGACACCAAGCCGGAGATCACCGCGCCCGCCTCCCCCAAGAAGCCGGACGGCCCGGGCCGCCTCGAGTTCGACCACGTATGGTTCGCCTATCGCACCGTGCCCATGCCCGCGGACGGGAACAAACCCTTGGCCGCGGAGGTCGCGGAGAAGAAAGACGGCGCAGAGGTAGCCAAGCCGGGTGAGCCGGACTGGGTCCTGCGTGATGTCTCCTTCGCCATCGAGCCCGGGGAGACGGTGGCCATCGTGGGCCACACCGGCGCCGGCAAGACCACCATCATCTCCTTGCTGGGGCGCTTCTACGACATCCAAAAGGGTTCCATCCGCCTCGACGGCGTGGACATCCGCGAGCTCGACCTGGACGGGCTGCGCCGCCGTTTCGGCGTCGTCCTGCAGGACCCGTTCCTGTTCACCGGCACAGTGCGCGACAACATCCGCCTGGGCTCAGCCTGGATCGCCGACGCCGCCGTAGAGCAGGCCGCCGAGGATGTGAACGTCGCCGACTTCATCCGCACCCTGCCCGGCGGCTTCCATGAAAAAGTGCTGGAGCGCGGCAGCACGCTCTCCACCGGCCAGAAGCAGTTGATCTCCTTCGCCCGCGCCCTGGCCCACGAGCCCAGCATCCTGGTGCTCGACGAAGCCACCTCCAGCGTGGATACCGAGACCGAGTTCCGCGTCCGCGACGCCCTCAGCCGCATGGTGGAGGGGC
>CBRAFF010000170.1:0-4531 GCA_967755155.1 uncultured bacterium | reverse complement strand
CCTGATCCTGAAAGGCGACGCCGGGCTGCGGGAGCGCTACGCGCCGCTGGTGGAAAGCTTCGAGCTGATGGAGGAACTGGCGCTGGTGCTCAACCGCAAGCGGGTGCGGCGCGGCTCCATCGATTTCGATTTGCCGGAGCCGGTCATCGAGTTCGACGAACTGGGCATGATGCAGGGAGTGACGCGCTCGGAGCGCAACATCGCCAACCGGTTGATCGAGGAGTTCATGCTGTCGGCGAACGAGTGCGTGGCCGCGTTCCTGGAGAAGAAAGGGTCGTCGCTCTACCGCATCCACGAGAAGCCGGACGCGAAGAAGGTCTATGAGTTCGAAACGCTGGCGGCGGCCTTCGGCTACTCGCTGGGAGTGGGCGCGCTGCCCATCCAGCGGATGCAGTTCCGGGGCGAGCGCCGCGAGCGGCATGGCAGCGGGCGACGGCCGCGCCCGATCGAGATCCCGCGGGAAGTCCACGTGACCTCGCACATGTACCAGAAGCTGACGCAGAAGATCGCGGGCAAGCCCGAGGAGCGCATCCTGTCGTACCTGATGCTGCGCTCGCTCAAGCAGGCGCGCTATTCGGAGGAGAACGTGGGGCACTTCGCGCTGGCGGCGGCGAGCTACACGCACTTCACCTCGCCCATCCGGCGCTATCCCGACCTGATCATCCACCGCCTCCTGAAGGCTGTGCTCGACAGCACGGACAAGGAGACGCCGCTCACGCTCCAGGCGCTGCACAACATCGGGGACGAATCCAGCCAGTCGGAGCGGCGCGCCGCCGACGCCGAGCGCGAGCTCATCGAGTGGAAGAAGATCAAGTTCATGCAGGAGCGCATCGGAGAGGAGTTCGACGGGCTCATCATCAGCGTGACCAAGTATGGCTTCTTCGTCGAGCTGCTGGAGATGTTCATCGAGGGCCTGGTGCCCCTGGGCACCCTCACCGGCGACCGCTACACCTACCACGAGAACACCAAGCAGATCGTGGGCGAGCGCACCAAGAAGAAGTATTCGCTGGGCGACCGGGTGCAGGTGCTGGTGGACCGCATCGACCGCTTCCAGCGCAAAATCCAGTTCGCGGTGACGCAGGAGCCGCCTCCGGGCGTGCGTTCGCGCCACGGGAAACGATGAAGCTTGCAGCGATTCGACGGCCACGGCATCGAATGGATATTCTGAGGGAAGCGCAGGGCCGATGAATCCGCTCACCAGCTACGCTGTGGTCTTTGCCGCCTCGCTGGCGGAGAACCTAGGCCTGCCCCTGCCCGCCTGGCCAGTCATTGTGATAGGCGCGGCCGCGGCGACGCAGGGACGTGGCTCGGTCCTGCTGGTGTTGCTGGCGGCGCTGCTGGCCGCGGTGGGCGCCGACTACGCCTGGTTCCTCTTCGGACGCAAGCGCGGGCGCAAGGTGCTGCGCTTCATGTGCGCTATCTCGCTCAATCCCGATTCCTGCGTGCGCAAGACCGAAGACACGTTTCACCGCCACGGGATGAAGTCGCTGCTGGTCTCCAAGTTCATCCCCGGACTGAACACCATCGCCCCGCCCATGGCGGGGATGTTGAAGCACTCCAGCACGCGCTTCCTCATGTTCGACGTGGCGGGGACGCTGCTGTGGGCCGGCTCGGCGGCCCTCGTCGGCTACATCTGGCACCACCAGGTCGCAGCCGTGCTGGAGCGCTTCTCCCGCTTCGGCCACGGAGCAGTCGCGGGCGTAGTGCTGGCCCTGGCGGGCTTTGCGGTGTGGAAGTACTACCAGCGGCGGCGCTACTACGGCACGCTGCGCGCCGCCCGCATCCGTCCCGAAGAACTGCACCAGAGGATCACCGGCGGGCAGGAGGTGGTCATCGTGGACCTGCGCTCCCAGCTGGCGGTCGGGCGCGATCCGCAGAAGCTCCCGGGCGCGCTTCTCATCCCGCCGGAGGAGTTCGAGCAGCACGTGGAGAGCATCCCCCGCGACCGCGAGATCATCCTCTACTGTACTTGACCGACCGAAGCCACCAGCGCCAGGATGGCGCGGCTGCTGCACGACAAGGGCTGGACCAATGTCCGGCCGCTGCTGGGCGGCTTCGACGGCTGGCTGGAGGCCGGCCTGCCCATGGAGACCATCGTCGAGTAGAATGAAGGAATCATGCCGACGCGCGAAGAGGTGATGGAGAAGCTCCGGTTCTGCTATGACCCGGAGATCCCGTTGAACATCGTGGACCTGGGCCTGATCTACAACGTCGAGGTCGAGGAAGGCGACGTGCGCGTGGAGATGACGCTCACCGCGCAGGGCTGCCCCTCGCACACCGAGATCTCACGCGACGTGAAGCAGACTGTGCTGGGTATCCCCGGCGTGAACACCGCGGACGTGCGCGTGGTGTGGGACCCGCCCTGGACGCCCCACCGCATCAGCCCGGAAGGCCGCCAGAAGCTGGGCATCGAGGACGACCAGATCGAGGCCATGAGTCCTCCCAGCCACTGATGTAGAATGGAAAAACCCTGTTCACCGCTGCTCAGCGGTGATACTTCCGTCGGGACGTGGCGCAGCCTGGTAGCGCACTCGCTTGGGGTGCGAGGGGTCGGCAGTTCAAATCTGCCCGTCCCGACCATTCAGCTTCCACTCCTCAGTGGCGCATCCATTCGCCGGTACTGCCCGCCGGCAGGGCGCGTTGCTGGCGCAGGACCAGGTGGCGCTCACGGAAGTGATTGCGGGCACGCTCACCCCAGGCACGCACGAAGTAGTAGTTGAGCCCAGCCCCCAGGATCGAGCTGGCGAGGGGGATGACCCGCGCCGACCATTTCTCCACCACCTCCACGCTGGCGCGGGCGGCGATGCGCTCGATGACGCGCGGCACGAACTTGTTCACGACTTGCCGCTCCACCAACTCGCGCCCGATGTCCACGCCGGCGGCGCTGGCTGCGGCGACCCACAGTTCGGAAACCTCCTCCTCCGTGTTGTACTCAAAGCCGTAGATCAGGCTGAGCTTCTGCACCGTGCGCAGAGTGATGGCGGCCAGAATGCTGAGGTCGGGGAGCAGGGAAAGAATGCCGGCCAAGCCGAACCCTGCCCCCTCCACGGCGGCGAGTTTCATTGCGGCGCGGATGGTCTGTGCGGCCAGTTCGTCGAGCTGCTCTATGGGGAGCGAGTGCATGTCCTCGAAGCTGCTGACGGGAAGGCGGTGGGCGGTTTGCAGGTGGGAGAGGTACTGCTGGGGATCGACGCGCACGGTTTCGTAGGCGCGCTGGAATCCGCGGCGGAGCGCGCTCTCCGAGCGGCGCAAGAACCAGGCGCGTTTGGGCGGGGCAGCCATCGCTTCTAGTCTACGTTCCCGGAGCGGGGAACCGGCCTACAGCCCGGCCCGCGTCCTAATAAACCGCATTGGCCTCCTGCTTGTCAGCATCGCCTCGTGTTCAGTAGGCGACGCCGGGCGTCTTGCGCAGCCAGGTGTCGTCGGTGAGCTGTTTGAGCATGAAGTCGGCCGCGTCGGCGCGGGAGATTCGTGTGGGACGGAACCAGTGGCCGATGTCCAGGCCGGCGCGGTAGACGCCCTTTCGCGGCCCGTTGGTGAGAGAACTGGGACGCACGATGACCCAGGCGAGTGAACTTGCCTGGATAAGCTGTTCCTGCGCCGCCTTGTCGGCGAACACGTTGCGCAGGAGCAGGGGAATCACAACCAGGTTGTAGAGGATCCCCAGCCGTCCCTTGCTGTCGGCGACGCCGAGCGACGACTCGCAGATCAGCCGCTTGACGCCGGCTTTCTCCATCGCCTGAACGATGTTCCGGGTTCCTTCGGATAGCGCGGTGGTCCTTCGGAAGAGGATCAGATTCGCCAGGATCGGCCCGCCGATGCGGACCGCCAGGCCCACCGGGCCATGGAGCGCCAGGATCTTGGCGAGGATGAGGCAGAGGGCGGTGGCAACGAGCCACAGTCCCACGGGAAGGCGGGCGCCGAGGGCCGAGAGCACAGCGTCCTGCCCCTGCACCGCCGCCTCGACCGAGGCGGAGTCCAGCATGTTGCCGCGAGCGATGGTCAGGTTCTGGTGCGCGCCGCGGACCTTGGCGGGGTTGCGGGCGAAGGCCGTCACCTGGTGTCCCTGCTCCAGCGCCTGCTCGACCAGCGCCCTGCCCGTTCCACCGGTTGCGCCGAAGATCAGGACTTTCACTGCGGTCGTTCTCCAGCAGGATTGAGGGAGCGAGTGCCGCGCATTCTACAACGCGGCGAGTTTTCGCACATCTTTGCGACTCTCTTCTTTATGATTCATCCAATCAAATGGAGCCTCGATGGAAAAGACCGCCAACCGCCCGCATGTAGTCATCCTGGGCGGCGGTTTTGGCGGGCTCTACGCCGCGCGGGCGCTGGCGTGCCACCCCGTGCGCATCACGCTGGTGGACCGCAAGAACCACCACACCTTCCAGCCGCTGCTTTACCAGGTGGCCACGGCGGCGCTTTCGCCGGCGGACATCGCCGCGCCCATCCGCAACATCCTGCGCGGCTACGAGAACGTCGAAGTGCTGCTGGCAGAGGCCATCGGCTTCGACCTGGCCGCGCGACGGGTGAA
>CBRAFF010000169.1:0-4600 GCA_967755155.1 uncultured bacterium | reverse complement strand
ACCTCGGCCAGCGCCGCTTCCCGCGTCAGGTTGCGCCGCGCCAGCTCCAGCGTGAGGCTGCTGGCCACGAGGATGAGGGTGTTGATCCACAGGATGGGCGGCAGCTCCGTCGAGCGCCAGTCTTCCCCCAGCCCCTGGCGAAGGATGTGAGCGCTGGTGAAGGCCACGAACACCATGAGGATAGGCGCCAGGGCCACGGCCATCCCCATGCGGTTGCGCCGCAGCCGGTCGCCGAAGCTGAAACCGCCGCCGTCGCCGCCGCCGTCTTCGTCGTGCGGGGGAGCGACGCCGCCTCCGCCCGTCCGCGGCCGGGGCTCCTCGAGCAGGGTTGGATTCAAGGTCGCCATAAAGAGCTAGTGCGCCGGGACGCTCGTCTCCTCCGTCTGCATGGTGTAATCCTTGGCCGCGCCCGGGACGCTGTATTCGTAGGGGCCCTGGTGCACCACCGGGGTCTTGCCGCCGAAGTTGTCATGCGGCGGCGGCGAGGGAACCGTCCACTCCAGCGTGGTCGCCTCCCAGGGGTTGATCTCCGCCTTCTTGCCCTTCCACAGGCTCCAGAAGAAGTTGAAGACGAAGAGGAACTGGGCCGCGATGGTGATGATGGCGGCATAGGTGATCTTCTGCACCGGGATCAGCGGGTGCAGGAACTGCACCACGTCCAGTTGCGAGTAGCGCCGCGGGTGGCCCGCCATGCCCAGGTAGTGCATGGGCATAAAGATGGCGTAGGTGCCGATGAAGGTGAACCAGAAGTGCGCTTGCCCCAGGGCGGTGTTCATCATCCGCCCGAACATCTTGGGGAACCAGTAGTAGGTCCCGGCGAAGATGCCGAAGATGGCGGCCACGCCCATGATGAGGTGGAAGTGCGCCACCACGAAGTAGGTGTCGTGCAGGTAGATGTCGAGCTGCGGCTGCGCCAGGAAGGGCCCGCTCAGCCCGCCGGAGACGAACAGGGAGACGAAGCCCACGGCGAACAGCATGGGCGTGGCGAAGCGCACGCGGCCCTGCCAGATGGTCCCCAGCCAGTTGAAGGTCTTGATGGCGGAAGGCACGCCGATGGCCATGGTCATCACCGAGAAGCCGGTGCGCGGGTCCATGCCACTCATGAACATGTGGTGGCCCCACACCACGAAGCCCAGGCCGCCGATGGCCATGATGGCGTACACCATGGCCTTGTATCCGAAGATGGGCTTGCGCGAAAAAGTCGAAAGCAACTGCGACGCCACTCCCATGCCCGGCAGGATGGCGATGTAGACCTCGGGATGCCCGAAGAACCAGAACAGGTGCTGCCACAGCAGAGGCGAGCCGCCCTCGTGCTTCACCAGCTGGCCGTTGACCACCAGGCCGCCGGGGACGAAGAAGCTGGTGCCGGCGTTGCGGTCGAGCAGCAGCAGGATGCCGCCCGCCAGCAGGACGCCGAAGGCTAGCAGGGCGAGGATGGCGGTGACGAACCAGGCCCAGCAGGTCAGCGGCATGCGCATCAGCGTCATGCCCTTGGCCCGCATGTCCAGGACCGTAGTGATGAAGTTGAGTGCGCCCATCAGCGAGGCGCCGCAGAACAGCGCGATGCTGATGATCCACAGGTCCATGCCCAGCCCCTGCCCGGGCCCGGCGCTGGGGATGGCGCTCAGCGGCGGATACTGCGTCCACCCCGCCATGGGCGCGCCCCCTTCGACGAAGAAGGCCGCCAGCATCACCGCGAAGGAGAGGAACGTGGTCCAGAAGGAGAGCATGTTCAGCACCGGGAAGGCCATGTCCGGCGCCCCGATCTGGATGGGCAGGAAGTAGTTTCCGAAGCCGCTCTGCGGCGCCGTGGTCAGCACGAAGAACACCATGATGGTGCCGTGCATGGTCAGCAGCGTCAGGTAGGTTTCCGGCTTGATCTCTCCCAGCAGCGGCAGGTTCAACCCCGGGTACACCAGGTGGATGCGCATCAGCAGGGAAAGGAACATGCCCACGAACACCGCCACCAGCGCCAGAAAGAAGTACTGGATGCCGATGACCTTGTGGTCCAGGCTGAAGATGTATTTGCGAATGAAGCCGGTAGGGGCTGCGTGGGCGTGCGCTTCCGTCGCGGCGTGCGGCTCAGTCATCGTTCTATGTTCTCCAGGAACTCCGATTGCGAAGGTCCGGTTCCTACTGTTCCAGTCTTTCCTGCAGCCGCGCCGCCACCCAGGCGTCGAATTCCTGCTGGGTGACCACTTTCACGTCGGCGCGCATCTTGTAGTGTCCCAGGCCGCACAGTTCGGCGCAGGCGGCCTCATACGTGCCCAGCTTGTTGGGCGTGAAGTGCATGGGGATGATGAGCCCGGGGACGGCGTCCTGCTTCACCCGCATCTCGCGCACGTAGAAGTCGTGGATCACGTCCTGCGCCCGCAGCGTGAGCCCCACTTGCTTGTCCACCGGCAGCATCAGGGTGGAGGTGACGATGTCATCCTTGCCGGCGGCGTCGGTCGGGTCCAGGCCCACCGCGGCCTCGCTGCCTTGGGAGGCGTCGATCAGCTCGGGCTTCAGGCGGCCGAACTTGCCGTCCGGCCCGGGATAGCGGAAGTACCAGTTGAACTGCACGCCGGTCACTTCCACCTGGGTGGCATTGGGCCCGGCGGTCTGGAACTTGCTCTGCGCCCACACCGTGTAGCCCATCAGGTTCAGCCCCACGAAGAGGATGGCCGTCAGCACCGTCCACACCGCCTCCAGGCCGGTGTGCCCGTGGGAGTAGGTGGCCATCGCCGCGCCGCTGCGGTCGCGATACTTCCACACGAACAGTCCCAACCCCAGTTGCGAGGCCAGGAACACCACGCCCATGGCGATGTAGGAGAGGTGGAACTGGGCGTCGATGGCGCCGCCCTCGGCCGAGGCCAGTCCCGGCATCCACCAGGTCTGGGCGTAAAAGAAATAGGTGCTTGCCAGGGTGATCAGCCAGATGATGAACAGAAGCGCCAGACCCATTTATTCGAACCCCATGGAGATGGTTGGTGTGTCGCCGCGGCTTCGTCCGCGCTCTGGGAAGCTGCCGGCGAACGCGAAAGAATATCACACAGTCCTGTGAGAACTGCACAACAGATTTTTCATGAGCACTCCTGGCGCTGATGCGAATCGCAACAGCAGGCGATCGAGGACTTGCAGGTCCGGAAAGGGAAGAGTCTTCTACTTCTTCGCGGCGTTGCGCACCAGGTCGAGGCCGTTGTTCACAAGCTTGAGAAACGCCGCGTGCACCCGCGTGTCTTCGGAGAGTTCAGGGTGGAAGGTGGACGCCATGATCCTCCCCTGGCGCACCAGCACCGGGTCGTCGCCATCCGTGGCCAGTACCTCGACGCCCGCGCCCAGCCGCTCCAGCCTGGGCGCGCGGATGAAGACCATCTCCAGCGGTTCGTCCCCTGGGCCCAGCTTCGTCTTGCCGAAGCGGATGGAGCTTTCCCGTTGGCGCCCGTAAGCGTTGCGCCGGATGCTCACATCCAGCGCCCCCAGGCTCGCCTGCGGCGGATTCTCCACCTCGCGCGCCAGCAGGATCGCCCCGGCACAGGTCCCGAAAGCGGGCTTGGCCCGCACGAAGTCCCGCAGCTTCTCCAGGAAGCCGCCCCGCTCCAGGAACTTCAGAAAGGTGGTGGATTCGCCCCCGGGGATGACCAGGGCATCCACGGTGTCGAGCTGCTCGGGCTTTTTGACCAGCAGGGTTTGCGCGCCCAACTGCTCGAGGCGCCGCCGGTGGGCGTCAAAATCGCCCTGGATGGCAAGAACGCCGATGGTCATGGACAGCCGCCTACCAGCCGCGCTTTTGCAACAGCTCGGCTTCGGGCAGCCCCGCGACCGCCAGACCCTTCATCGTCCCCACCACGCCCTGGCTGGCCTCGAGCAGCGCCTTGGGGTCATCGAAGTGTGTCGTGGCCATCACGATAGCCACTGCGCGGCTGCGCGCCTCGTCAGGGTCGGCAAAGGTGGTGGAATCCTTCATGAAGATGCCGGAGCCGACGAACACCGACTCCGCGCCCAACTGCATTACCAGGGAAGCGTCCGCGGGCGTCGCGATGCCCCCGGCGGAAAAATTAGGCACGGGCAGCTTGCCGTCCCGCGCCACCATGCGCACCAGTTCGTAAGGTGCCTGCAAATCCTTAGCGGCGGCGTAAAGCTCTGCTTCGCTGGCCACGGTGAGCCGCTTCATCTCCTGCACGATGGCGCGCATGTGCTTGACGGCGTGCACCACGTCGCCGGTGCCGGCCTCGCCTTTGGTGCGGATGAGCGCCGCGCCCTCGGCGATGCGCCGCAGGGCCTCGCCCAGGTTGCGCGCTCCGCAGACGAACGGCACCTTGAAGGCGTGCTTGTCCACGTGATGCGCTTCGTCCGCCGGGGTGAGCACTTCCGATTCGTCGATGTAATCCACGCCCATCTGTTGGAGGATCTGCGCCTCGGCAAAGTGTCCGATGCGGCACTTGGCCATCACCGGGATGGAGACCGCGGCCATGATCTCGCGGATCTTTTTGGGCGCGGCCATGCGAGCCACGCCGCCCTCGGCGCGGATCTGCGCCGGGACGCGCTCCAGCGCCATCACCGCCACCGCCCCCGCCGACTCGGCGATCTTGGCCTGCTCGGCGTTGGTCACGTCCAT
>CBRAFF010000168.1:0-4605 GCA_967755155.1 uncultured bacterium | reverse complement strand
GGCATCAGGATGATAGTAGTGGGAGACTCCGGGTGATTCAAGAAGGTCACTGGCGCGGCCACAGGATGCCAAACCAGCACCCTATGAGAAACGCGACCAGCAGGCAGATGAAGAACGTCCATAGGGACATTGTCCGCACATGGAGAGGGACTTTCCCGCTGAGGAAATGCAACACTGCACCACTCGTCGGGGGCGGCGTGTCCGGGGTAATCGAGGAGACCTTCTCCCTCGCGCGTTCGAGGTCAATTGAGATGGCTTCTAGTGTCTTCGCCGCAATGCTGTCTTTCTCCCGGAGCAATCCCAGCAGAAGGTGCTCCGGCTCGATTGGCAAATGTCCCAAGCGTTCTGCCTCTTCCGCCGCATAGGTCAACACCCGCTTGGCCGCATCATCCAGCGGAATGTCGACTTGCGCGTCCAGGGGTTCCTTAGGCGGATCGCCCGCTTCAATCTCGGACTTTAGCTGCTGATATCTGCCTCGAAGCTGGAAGAAACGGTCCAGCCGGGGATTCCGTTCCCGTGCTACGCCTAGCAGGATGTGGTGCGGGCGAATCTCCTTAGCCCCGGCCTGGGTTGCGTAGTACCGGGCAAAGAAGACTGCGCGACGACCCGATTCGGTGTATCGCTCAAACACTTGTCACCACGAGCTATACGGGCTGCCGTCGCTGGCCGCCATGGTCGACCCGCTGTGGACGTCGGTGATGCCGGGCTGGTTCTGGTCCACGCTCAGCAGGACGTCCTCCTGCACCACCACCCAGGTGTCGCGCGCACTGGTGAAGGGGTCGACCGGGACTTCCCGCAGGTAGCCGGCCGAGACCAGGTCTTCCAGCGATTGCGGGGCGCGCAGCTTGTCGAGGGAGTACTGGTCGATGGCGTTGCGCATCTGGTAGAGGTCCTCGCGCAGCACCGCCTCCCGCGCCCGCTTGACGTGCTGCTGATAGGAGGGCACGGCCAGCGAGAGCAGGATGAGGATGATGCTGATCACCACCATCAGCTCCAGCAGGGTGAAGCCAAGCTTGGATTTCCGATTGCCGATTTGCGATTGCCGATTGTCCACAATCACCACTCCGCATACCTCGTGCCATCCAGGGCCGTGCCTTCCGCCTTGGAGTACACGTCAAAGACGTTCTGGCCGCCCCAGGAGGTCGAGTCCGGGTCGTCCTGCATGGAGCGCAGGCCCCACTCCGTCTTGCCGGTCAAAGGGTCCACGGGGATGCGGCGCAGGAAGCGCACCTTCTTGCCCTGCACGTCCACCCCGTTGACCAGGGTCTCCAGGTCGGGCGGATAGCCTTCGCTGCCCACCTTGATCTGGAAGGCGCCGCGGTCGGCGGCGTCCTTGTAGCGGTCGATGGCATCGCGCATCTCCCACAGGTCGTGGCGCAACTCGCGCTCCCGCTCGCGCCGGATGCGGGTGCGGGCGATGGGGACGGCGGCGCTGGTCAGGATGAGCAGGATGGTGATGGCCACCACCAGCTCGATGAGCGTGACCCCGCGCTTCCCCGCTCCCACCGAGAGCCTGCGCTGCAACCACTGCATAGGAATATTCTAGTCCGCGGTGTTCTACCGAACGGTCACCGTGGCCGGCGACGCCGCCACCTGCAGCACCTGCATGTTGGCGTCGCGCGCTCCGGGCATGGTGATGACCAGCGCCGACTGCCCCGGCGCCTTGGCGGCGAAGGTCAGGGCGAAGACGGCTCCCTCGCCCGAAATGCCGCCCGCGCCCGGCGGGCGCGTGGCGCTGATCTGCAACGTCCCCGGCGGGTCCTCGCGGTGGACCAGCGCCACCGACTGCCCGTCGCCTCCCAGGAAGCCGCCATTGGAGATGTTCAGCAACTGCAGCACCCTGGGGTCGTAGGAGAGCTGGATGGGCACGGCATAAATGGGCTCGGCGCCGCTATAGACCACATTCACCACGAAGGTCGCGCCCACCGGCTGCGTGGCCTCCGCGGGCTCGAGGCGCAGGGCAGGAGGGCCGGCGGGAACAGGTTTGGGCAGCGCCGGCGCAGGGCCAAGGTCGGTGACCGGCGCGGCAGGATGGGTGGCGGGCGCTGCGCCTCCGGGCGGCGCGGCCCTGGGCGATTCCGCCCGCGCCGCGCGCCGCAGGTCGATGGCCGCACCCGTGCCCACATCCAGGGTCCGCGTATTCAACTCGCTCAATTCCTGGCCGCGCACGATGTGCGGCACCAGCGCAAAGACGATCTCAGTCTCGATCTTCTGCTTCTTCTCATCGGAGAAGAAGTAGCGGAGGAAGGGGATGTGCCCCAGTCCCGGGATGCCGCCCAGCGACTTGATGTCCTGCTCCTCCAGGATCCCGCCCAGCAGGTTGACCTCGCCTTCCTTGAGGCGGATCTCATGCTCGATCTTGCGCTGGCCGATGATGGGCTGGTCGATGCCGCCGATGTTCACCCGGCCCGACACGTTGGAGATGTCCAGCATCATCTTGAGCGTGACCTCGCGCCCGGCGTGCACCCGCGGCGTGATGTCGATGTTCACGCCCACGTCGATGTACTGGAACTGGGTGTTCACCAGCGGGTTGATGCCCACTCCGCCGATGCCCGGCTGGAACGAGCCGGTGGCGATGGGCACGCGGTCGCCGATCTTCAGCGACGCCTTCTGCCCGTCCAGCGCCCGGATCTGTGGGTTCTGCAGGACCTTGGTGTTCTCGTCGGTGAACAGCAAGGTGGCCGTGGCCGGGGGAATGGTGACCAGAAAGTCGCTGGCGGTCAGGTTGGCCAGCTTGTTGAGCGAGACCGTCCCCGGCGTGGTCGTGGTGGTAGTGGTGCCGCCGGAAGTGGTGGTGGAACTGGTCCCCGCCAGTTGGACGGAGGCGCTGGTCGGGGGACGGATGCCCATCTGGCGCAGCTTGTCGCGCCGCACTCCCAGCACCATCACTTCCACGATGACCTCGGGACGCGCCTTGTCCATGTCGTTGATGAGTTTTTCCGCCAGCGCCACCTGGTCGGGCGTGCCGCGCACGATGACCATGTTCTGCGACGGCACCTGCTGCACCCGGCTGAACTCCAGGATCTGCCGCAGCGTGTTCACCACGTCCTGCAGTTCGCTGGCCGCAGAAAGATTGGAGAGATAAAAGCTCTTGATGACGCTCTGCTCCAGCTCCTTGCGCTTGGCGCTGGTGTCGGCGGCGATGAAGATGGTGTTCGAAGTCACCGGGCGCCAGAACGTCTTCGACTCCATGGCCACGATGTTCAGCGCCTGGTTCAGGGTCACGCCGTTGAGCTCGATGCTCACCCGCCGCCCGGTGTAATCCGGGTCGAACATCACGTTGATGCCGGCGATCTTGCCCAGGCTCTCGTAGATCATGCGGCTGTCGCCGGAGAGCTTCAGGGTGATGGGCTGGTCGGAGATGGGCGCCAGCTCCACTGGTCCCTGCGCGTCCTGGATGCGCTGGCTCAGCCGGCTGGCCGGCGGCGGCTGAGGGGCCGGAGGAGGAGCGTTCCGCAGGGCCTCGAGCAGCGCGCTGGTACGGCGGATCTCCTGCTGCGCGATGAAGCTGGAAGCGTCGAGGTCGGCGGCCTTCTGGAATTCCGCCAGCGCCTCCGACAGGTGGCCGCCCTCGCGCAGCAACTGGCCGCGATGCACGTGCGAGGAGCTGGCCAGGAAGCGCAAGCGTTCCATGGCGGTGCGATATTTCAGGTCCCCGGGCTTCAGTTCCCAGGCCTTGCGATAGGCGTCGTAGGCCGTCTCGTACTGCTGGCGGAGCTCCGCTTCTTTGCCCTGCTTGTAGAGGTCCTTGGCCTCGTCGGCGGTCATTGGGACCGCCAGCACCAGGGCCGCCAGCAACGTCAGTGCGCGCGCAAATCGACTCATGCAACTCCTTTAGTGCCCGCCAAGCGGGCCGGCCAGACCCCGGAGGAAAACGGGGATTATAGCACCGCCCTCCGCCGCATCGGCCTGCGGGCGGGGGCCCTGTGCTAGCATACGAACTTTGGCCCGTAACCCTTTGATTCCTCATGCCCCGCCAGCGTTCGCATCCCATCAAGCCGGAGAAACCGAAGAGCCCGCCACGCGACCCCACCGCCGCCGGATTGCGCGACGCTACCGTCAACCGCGCCGCCGGACATCGCTACTTCCTGCTGGAAAAGTTCGAAGCGGGAGTGGTGCTGACCGGTACGGAGGTGAAGGCCATCCGCGCCGGACGGGCCAACCTCAAGGACGCCTATGGCCTGGTGAAGGACGGCGAGCTCTGGCTGCTCAACGCCCACATCGGCGCCTACGAGCATGGCAACATCTACAATCACGAGCCGCTGCGCACCCGCAAGCTGCTGGTGCATCAGGAGGAGCTGCGCAAGCTGCTGGGCCGCACTCAGCAGAAGGGGCTCACGCTCATCCCCACGCGCCTCTACTTCAAGCGCGGGCGGGTGAAGTGCGAGCTGGCCGTGGCCAAGGGCAAGCAGCTCTGGGACAAGCGCGAAACGGTGCGCCGTCGCGACGCGGACCGCGAGGCGCGCGCCGCCATCGCCCGCAGCCGGAAAACCTGAACCCACCACAGAGACACAGAGGCACAGAGGTTCACAGAGAAATGCAGGATGGAAAAACGCGTGACCCCAGAACCGGGGCAATCATTGCCGCCGCGATCGAAGTTCATCG
>CBRAFF010000167.1:0-4657 GCA_967755155.1 uncultured bacterium | reverse complement strand
GCTCCGGGTCGCGCATGCCGTTGAGCCCGCCGTAGAAGCGCACCAGCTTGCTCGCAGGCCGGTGGTAGAGCGCGACGTTCTCCGCCAGGAACCCGACGCGGCTGCGGGTGGGCGCGTCGCCGAAAGGTTTGCCCAGCATTCGTCCGCCGCCGGAGGTCGGTTGCAGCAGTCCCATGGCGATGTGCAGGGCGGTGGTCTTGCCGGCTCCGTTCGGTCCCAGAAACCCGAAAATCTCCCCGGCTTCGACTGAAAGCGAGAGTCCATCGAGCGCATGGGTGGTGCGCCCGCCGAAGAATGCCCGGTAGTCGCGCGAGAGGTTCTCGAACTCGAGCACGGCGCCCATCGCGCCTATTGTACGGGCGCGGGAGAAGGAAAAAGCCTCCGACCGTATGGCCGGAGGCTTGTGGCATCGAAAACGTTGATTCCCTACTTTGCCCGGAGGAAGATCATGACCCAGATGAACAGCACCAGGGACTCAATAAACGCGAGCCCCAGGAACAGAGCGAGCTGGATGCCGGGTCGGGCGCCGGGATTCCGTGCCAGACCCTCGGCAACGGCCCCAGCCACGCGGGACTGGCCGTAGGCGGCAGCGGCGACAGCGATACCAAGCCCGATGGCCGCGTAACTCCAGTTGCTGGCGGCCCCGGACGGCTCCTGAGCGAAGGCCGGCGTGGCCGAAATCAGCACCGCCAGCGCGACGAGAACTACAGACAACTTGCGCATTTGTTTTCTCCTTGTATGAGATTACCGCCAGTGGGTGGTTGACGTCATCCTCGTGCAGACGCCCTCACGCTCGCGGCGAAAATGCCGGTATGAAGCCCCTCGAATCTCAATGTTCCTCGGATACGGCTCCCGCAAGGTAGACCGTGGTCAGCAGAACAAAAATATAGGTTTGAATCAGCGACACCATCAAGTGCAGGCCCTGGAATACCACCGGCGCCCCAATGGGGATGAGGGAGAAAAAAGCCAGGGTCAACATGTCCCCGGCAAAGATGTTGGCATACAAACGGACGGTGAGCGACAGCATGCGCGCCAGGTGACTGATGATCTCGATCAATACCACCAGCGGCGAAAGGAACAGCACCGGGCCCAGGAATTGCTTGATGTACAAGAAGCCGTGGTACCGGATGCCCTGGAAATTGTAATAGCCGAAGGACATCACGGCGCACCCCAGCGGAACCGAGGGGTTCGCCGTGGGCGACTCCAAAGACGGCACCAGCCCCAGCAGGTTGCAGGTCAGGATGAACAGCCCCAAGGTGATCAGGAAGGGGAGGAACGGCTCGTAGCCGTGCCCAATCAGCTCGTGGGCCAGGTTCTTGAAGAAGCCGTAGATAAACTCGGCCAAGTGCTGGACCGGCCCCGGAGTCTCCACCGAAAGCCCGCTGCGCGCGATCAGGAAAAAAGACACCAGCAGCAGCGCCACAAGAATCTGCATGGCAACGTAGTTGGGGATGGGCGCGCCCGGGTCGTGCGGCTGGATGCCCAGCATCCCCAGGAGCTGGGTAACGGCCCCGCCGAAGAACCGGTTGAGCAGCGTGGTGAACGGAAGCGGGTTGAAGAAGGTGGCGAATAGCATGTGGGTGCTGTTCACAGGCCGCGTCGCAGCGCGACGTACAGTTCGTACACCGCCTCCGCGAAGAAGGCAGCCACCGGCAAGAACAAACCCGCAAGAAAACCGCCGAGGCTTGCCGGCCGGATTGTCAACATACCATAGGCCAGCAGGGCCATCAACGCATAGCGCATCAGGAAGCGGAGCACCAGGCCATACCCGGACGCGGTGGCGCCGGCCCCGCTGAGCCGCTCGATGAAGGCAGCGACGATCTGCTTCAGCCACACCAGATTCACGAAGGCGACCGCCGACCCGATCAGGAAGCCCAGGGCGAACTGCGTTCCCTGCCAGTACCAGAGCGTGCCCGCGGCAAGCACGAAGGCCGCCGCCATGAATCTGGGGATGCGGCGTTCTGCGCCGGCGTAGAACGCTTCCGCCTCGGTGGTCATTTCTCGCGACTCAGACTCAGGGCTCCTCGAATCAACTCGACGAACCCCGCGATGATCCCCAGCACCAGCCCGACCGTGTTGATCCACGTGGTCTTCAGCCATGCGTCCAGGGCGGCGCCCAGCAGCCAACCTACGACCGTGGCGCCGGGCAAGGCAAACGCCAAGTGGCTGTAGCGCGCGATCTGCGCCCACTGGTTGCGGGGCGGTCTGCCTTCCCCGTTTCCCTCCGGAGCCGGCGCCTTGGGCTCGTCTTCGTTCTCCGGCATGGGACTCAGCGCAACAGGTTGGCCGCGGCAGGGGCCTGGGCGATGTGCAGCGACCAGTTCACCGCCCGGATGAAGGGCTCGGGATAGATCCCGATGCCGACGCTGGCGATGCCGGTGATGGCCAGCGCAACGCCCAGCCCGGGCGCCATGGGGACGGGCTCGACGTCGGTGGCGGCGCGCATGAACATGGCATTGGCGATGCGCAGGTAGTAGTACATCGCCACCGCCACATAGACCACGGCCAGCATCGCGAGCACGTAGTGTCCCGTCTCCATCAATGAGAGGAAGATGAAATATTTTCCGTAGAAGCCGGCGAGCGGCGGGATGCCGGCGAGCGAAAGCAAGAAGGCGAGCATGAGCACGGCGGACACCGGGGCCTTGAAGAAGAGCCCGTTGATGTCGTCCATCTCGTCGCCGATGATGTTCTGCCGCCGCAACGAGGTGATGACCGCGAACGCGCCCAGGTTCATGAACAGATAGACCAGCAGGTACACCAGGATTCCCTTGATGCCGGTCATGCTCACCTGCGTGGGCGAGCCGGCGATCAGGCCCAGCAGCATGTATCCCACGTGCGCGATGGAGGAATACGCGAACAGGCGCTTCAGGTTGGTCTGCGTGAGCGCCGCCAGGTTGCCGCCGGTCATGGTGGCGATGGCGACGAACACCAGCAGCGGCACGTAGAGCGGGCGCAGCGGCTCCAGCCCGTTGAGGAAGACGCGCAGCAGCAGCGCCCAAGCCGCCGTCTTCCCCGCCACCGACATGAAGGCGGTGATGGTGGTGGGCGCGCCTTCGTACGCGTCCGGCGCCCACTGATGGAAGGGCACGGCGGCGATCTTGAAGAAGAGTCCGGCGGCGGTGGCAAGCAGCGCCAGGATGGCGACCGGGTCGTGCGTCAGATCTCTTTGGTTCAGCGCGAAGGCGATGCCCTGCAGGTTGGTGCTGCCGCTCAGTCCGTAGAGCAGCGAAAGTCCGTAGGCCAGGATGCCGCTGGAGAACGCGCCCAGCAGCAGGTACTTGAGCGCGGCCTCGTTCGAGCGGCGATCGCGCCGCAGGAATCCCACCAGCACGTAGGTGGAGAGTGCCATCAGTTCCAGGCCGATGAACAGCAGGATGAGGTCGTAGCCCGCGGCCATGCACATCATCCCCACCACTGAGAACAGGATGAGCGCGTAGTACTCGCCGTGGTGCTCCTTCTCGATCTCCAGGTACTTCACCGACATGAGGATGGTGAGGGCCGCCGCCGCCAGGAACAGGTAGAAGAAGAAGATGGCGAAGGGATCCACCACCAGCGAGCCGCCGAAGGCGCGCAGCAACGACAGGTTCCGGCCCACGCGCTGGAAGTCCGCTTGCAGGCCGGCCATGACCATCTGGATGCGGTAGACGGCGACCGCGGAGAACAGCAGGCCCATCAGCGCCGCCCAGGCGTTCAGCGACTTCCATTCCTCGGGCAGCAGCAAGTCGATGAGCAGGATGCCCAGGGCAAAGATGGTCAGCAGCAGCATGGGCAGGGCCAGCGCGTATTCCATGCTGGTGAAGACGTTATTGGCCGCGCCCCAGAGCATCTAGCGCTTCCCTTTCTCGCCGGCCGCGGGCACGCTCAGCGAGGGAGCGTCCACGGGATAGTTCGGCCGCACCGTCTTCACGATCTGGTTCACCGGCTGCTCCAGGATCTGGAAGAATGGCTTGGGATAGATGCCGATGACGAAGGCCAGGACGACCAGCGGGATGAAGGTCACCAGCTCGCGCGGCGTCAGGTCGGCCAGCTTCTCATTCTTGGGGTTGGTGATGGGGCCGAAGAAGACGCGCTGGTAGAGCCACAAGAGGTAGGCGGCGCCCAGCACCACTCCCACCACCGCCCACGCCGCCCAGAAGAGCCCGCTGTGCCCGGCGATGCTGGCCTCCATGAACGTGCCCTGCAGGATGGTGAACTCGCCGATGAAGCCGTTGAGCAGCGGCAGTCCCAGCGACGACATGAACATGATGAGGGTGATGGCGGCGTACACCGGCATCACGTTGGAGATGCCGCCGTACTCGGAGATCTCGCGCGAGTGCCGCCGCTCGTACAGGATGCCCACGATCAAGAACAACGCGCCGGTGGAGATGCCGTGGTTGATCTGCTGTAGCACCGAGCCGGAGATCCCCAGAGGGTTCAGGGCGAAGATGCCCAGGGTACAGAAGCCCAGGTGGCTGACCGAGGAGTACGCGATCAGCCGTTTCATGTCTTTCTGCATCAGCGTGACCAGCGCGCCGTAGATGATGGCGATGATGGAAAGCCACATCATGGCCGCGCGCATCATCTCGTCCTGCACGATGGCCGGGAACAGCGGCAGCGAGAAGCGGACCAGCCCGTACGTCCCCATCTTCAGCAGGACGCCGGCCAGGATCACCGAGCC
>CBRAFF010000166.1:0-4664 GCA_967755155.1 uncultured bacterium | reverse complement strand
CGTCTATACCCACAGGCTCCCTCCCGGGGAGCCGTCGTACCCCAATCATCCGGGAAACGGTGGCCCGCTGCCCTCCCAACCGGTGGCGGGCCTTTCTTTGTGCGGAACGCCTAACTCTTCTTGGGAGCGCTGCTCTTGGCAGGACTGCGCCGCCTGAGGTAGGCGCGGATCGTCTTCTCCAGCGTGCCCTGGGCGCGCAGGATGTATTCCACCGCGTCGCGCACTGCGCCCTTGCCGCCGCCGTGGCGGGTCACGTAATGCGCCGCCGCTTGCACTTCCTTGCGCGCGTTGGGGACGGCGATGGCCAGCCCGCAGCGCCGCATCACCGGCAGGTCGATGACGTCGTCGCCCACGTAGGCGGCCTCCGCCGGCTTCAGGCCTTCTTTGGCCAGAATCTCCTCCAGCGCGCCGATCTTGTCGGCCACGCCCTGGTAGACGTGGTCAATACGCAGGTCGCGGGCGCGCAGCGCCACCGTCTCCGAGATGCGCTTGGTGATGATGCCGGTCTTCAGGCCCCCCAGCCGCGCCAGCGACATGGCGGTGCCGTCGTGGGCGTGGAAGCTCTTGGCCTCCACCATGGTGTCGCTGGAGATGGCGTAGCCGCCGGCGTCGGCGTGTTCCGCGGCCCGGGCGCGCAGCTCCGGATCCGCGCCCGCCGCGGCGGGTAGCAGCCAGATGCGCCCGTCGGTCATCACCCCGTCCACGTCCAGCAGTAGCAGCTTGATCTTTTTGGCGCGCAGCTTGGCGGACATAGGAGCAGGATTCTACAGCCATTTCACCGCGGAGACAGAAACAGAAATTAAAAATGCAAAATTAAAAATGCAAAATGCAAAAAGGAATCTCGCCGGTGAAGGTCGTGTCCCGGTCCTTTCTTTTTCATTTTGCATTTTTCATTTTGCATTTTGCATTCATCCTCCCCATGTTCCTAGCAAGCGGCGGATCAGGACCATCTGCCCCAAGTGGTAGGCGTTGTGGTCGGCGACCAGCAGCGCCTCCCGCAGGATGGTCTGGCCCTGCCCGTGCGGGATTCGGGCGAACAGGTCAGTTTTGGGATTCGCGACCAGGCGCTCCATAGCCTTCAGGTCGGCGCGGAATCGGCGCACGCTACGCTTCCATGCGCCCGGGGGCGGCGCCTTCGTCTGGGGCCAGTAGCCGGAGGGAAAGTCAGGCGAGACGTGCTTCGCATCTCGACTGAACTCCAGGATGTCCCACTGCGCCAGGCGCATGTGCTCCAGCAGCTCCCACGCGGTGTAAGGCGCGCCTTTGACTTTCGCTCCACGAGCCTTGGCGGGCAGGCCGGCGATGGCGGCGGCGAAATCCGCATGCGCGTGGCCTCCACGCAGCAGCGGCACGAGCTGCGCTCGCAGCGATTTCACGCGGTCTCTTTCGTTTTCTTTTGCATTTTGCATTTTGAATTTTGCATTCCTCCGCGTTCCGCGCCTCCGCGATAATGTTCAGAACTTCCCCACCGCCACCTCGTCAATCGCCAGCTTGAGAATCGCCCGGCAGTCGCCGCAGATGAGCGTCCCCGAGTTCACGCCCTCGGAACTCACAACCGCCAGCCTCATGCTCTCGCAGGCGGCGCAGCCCGTGGTGGGGTCGCCCGACTCCGGCTCGACCGGCGTGATGGCGCTGGCGCGGTCGAACTCCCCGGTCTTCTCGGTGATGAGCTGGAAGGACGTCCGGCAGTCGCCGCAAACGTGGTTCCAGCAGCACTTGGGCTCGCAGGAGTACACCACCTCCGCGCTTTGGCAGTGCGGGCAGCGAACGACCTCCTTGAGCGTGGGCACCGAAGGATTCTAACCGCAAAGGGCGCGGAGGCTCGCCGGGAGCGCGGGGAGAGGTCGTTCCCCAAGGCGAATGTTTTGCGAAACTCACCGCTTTCAGATTAGAATGACCGGCCATGGCCGTATCTCCTTCCCTCGCCTGGGCCCACCCGCTGGTGGCGGAGTGGTTCCTCGGCCGCTTTGAGAGTCCGACCGAGCCCCAGGTCGAGGGCTGGCCGCACATCCTGGCCGACCGCACCACACTCATCTCCGCGCCCACCGGCTCCGGCAAGACTCTGGCGGCATTCCTCGCCTGCATCGACCGCCTGGTGCGCAAAGCGCTCGCGGGCTCGCTCCAAGACCGCACCGAGGTGCTCTACATCTCGCCGCTCAAGGCGCTGGGCAACGACATCCAGAAGAACCTCGAAGTCCCGCTGGGCGAGATCCTGCAACTGGCGGGCGCGCGCGGCCTGCTGATGCCGGAGATACGCACCGCGGTGCGCACCGGCGATACGCTCCAGGCCGAGCGCCGCGCCATGCTCAAGCGCCCGCCGCACATCCTGGTGACCACGCCGGAGTCGCTTTACATCCTGCTCACCGCCGAGAGGAGCCGCGAAGTTTTGCGCGACGTCGAAACAGTGATCGTGGACGAGATCCACGCCGTGGCCGACGACAAGCGCGGCTCGCACCTGGCACTCTCGCTCGAACGCCTGGAGGCGCTCACCCGCCGGCCACCCACGCGCATCGGCCTCTCCGCCACGCAGAAGCCCATTGAGCTGGTGGCCGAGTTCCTCACCGGAGGCGGCCGCCCGCAGCCGGTCATCGTGAACGTCGGGCATCGCCGTGAGATGGACCTGGCGGTCGAGGTCCCGGCGAGCGAGTTGGGCCCGGTGGCCTCGAACGAGATGTGGGACGAGATCTACGACCGCATCGCCGAGCTCGTTCGGCAGCACCGTTCGACGCTGGTCTTCGTCAACACACGGCGGCTGGCCGAGCGCATCAGCCATCTGCTGGGCGAGCGCCTGGGCGAAGAGGCGGTGGCGGCGCATCACGGCAGCCTCTCGCGCAAACTGCGCCTGGCGGCGGAGAAGCGCCTCAAAGCCGGCGAGGTGAAGGTGGTGGTGGCCACCGCATCGCTCGAGTTGGGCATCGACATCGGCACCGTGGACCTGGTCTGCCACATCGGCACGCCGCGAGTCATCGCGGTGGCGTTGCAGCGCATCGGGCGCTCCGGACACTGGCGCGGCGCCGTTCCCAAAGGACGCATCTTCGTCACCACGCGCGACGAACTCATCGAATGCGCTGCGCTGGTGCGCGCCATCCGCTCGGGCGAGCTCGACCGCCTGTGGGTGCCCGACGCCCCGCTCGACATCCTGGCGCAGCAGATCGTCGCCATGTGCGCTGTAGAGGAGTGGAGGGAAGACGATCTCTTCTCCCTGGTGCGCCGGGCGTATCCCTATCGCGCTCTTTCGCGCGCCGACTTCGAGGCCGTGCTGGAGATGCTTTCAGAAGGGATTGCCGCGCGCCGCGGACGCTATGGCGCTTATCTACATCGCGACCGCGTCAACGGACGCCTGCGCTCGCGTCGCGGCGGGCGGCTGGCGGCCATCACCAGCGGCGGCGCCATCCCGGAGAACGCGCTTTACACCGTGGTCGCCGAGCCTGAGGGCACCGTGGTGGGCACGGTGGACGAAGACTTCGCCGTCGAGAGCATGCGCGGCGACGTGATGCTGCTGGGCAATACTTCCTGGCGTATCCGGCGAATCGAGGCCACGGGGCGCGTCCTGGTCGAAGATGCTCAGGGCGCCGCGCCTACGATTCCCTTCTGGCGCGGCGAGGCTCCCTCGCGCACCGCCGAGCTCTCACAACAGGTCTCCGAACTGCGGGAGAAGATCGGTGCGATGGTCCCCGGCAACCTCGAAGCGCAGCCCGCCCCGGCCGCGGCTTCTCCCGAAGCTGTGCAATGGCTGAAAGACGAGTGCTGCCTCGACGACTCGGGCGCCGAGCAGGCCATCACCTACGTGGTCACGGGCCGCACTGTGCTGGGCGTCGTCCCCACGCAGACCACGGTGGTCGCCGAGCGCTTCTTCGACGAGAGCGGCGGCATGCAGCTGGTCATCCACGCGCCCTTCGGCGGACGCGTCAACAAGGCCTGGGGGCTGGCGCTGCGCAAGCGCTTCTGCCGCTCCTTCAACTTCGAGTTGCAGGCCGCGGCCACCGACAACGGCCTGAACATCGCCCTGGCTGAGCAGCACAGCTTCCCGCTGGCGGACGTCTTCGAATTCCTGCGCGCCGAAACGGTGAAAGAGGTGCTGGAACAGGCGGTGCTGGCTTCGCCCATCTTCACCGCGCGCTGGCGCTGGGACGCCGGGCGCTCGCTGGCGCTCTTACGCTTCATGGGCGGAAAAAAAGTCCCGCCACAGATCCAGCGAATGCGGTCGGACGATTTGCTGGCCTCGGTCTTCCCCGACGTCGCCGCCTGCCAGGAGAACATCTCGGGCGACATGAACATCCCCGACCACCCGCTGGTGCGCGAGGTGATGAAGGACGTGCTGCACGAGGCCCTCGACCTCGACGGCTTGCAGGAAGGGGTGCTCGGCATGGCTTCGGGCGCCATCCGCACCGTGGCCGAGGATACGCCGGTGCCTTCGGCCTTCTCCCACGAGATCCTGAACGCCAATCCCTACGCCTTCCTCGACGACGCGCCGCTCGAGGAGCGCCGCGCCCGCGCCGTGGAGCTGCGCCGCACCCTGCCCGCCTCGGTGCTGGAGGAAGTCGGCAAGCTCGACCCCGCCGCCATCGCCGAGGTCACCCAAGACGCCTGGCCCGAAGTCCGCGATGCCGACGAGCTGCACGACGCGCTACTGACGCTGGTGGCGCTGCCGCAAGGGTTGCGTG
>CBRAFF010000165.1:0-4669 GCA_967755155.1 uncultured bacterium | reverse complement strand
TCCTTCTGGATCTTCCCGGTGACTTCGGCGGCGCCCGAGCGCACCAGCATGTTGACCTCGCTGCGCACGCCGAACTCCGGCAGATAGATGCCGGGCTCGATGGAGAAGCAGGTGTTGGGGATGATCTGGCGCTCGTCCTGGGTCTCCAGGCCGTCCATGTTGGCGCCGTTGCCGTGGACGGTCGTGCCGATGGAGTGGCCGGTGCGGTGGGTAAAGTACTGGGCATAGCCGGCGGCGGCGATGGAATCGCGCGTGGCCTGGTCCACCTGCCAGCCGGCGAGCTTCTGGCCGGCGGAGATGGCGGATTGGACGGCGCGGATGCCGGCGTCGCGGGCGTCGCGCACGATCTTGAATATCTCCTGGTGGCGCGCCGTGGGTTCGCCCAACACGCCCGTCCAGGTGATGTCGTAGTAGACGGCGTCGGGCGCGTCCTGCTTGGCCCAGAGGTCGAGCAGCACGAAGTCGCCCTCGCGGATGGGCGCGCTGCGAGCCGCCGTGGGCTCGTAGTGCGGGTCGCCGCTGTTGGCGTTCACCCCCACGATGGGCGCGTCTTCCGTGACCAGCTTCTCGCGGGCGAAGGCTTCCAGGATCCACTGCTGGACCTCGAACTCGTGCGTGCCGCCCTGGCGCACGCGGCGCCCGACCTCCTGGAAGGCGGCTTCGGTAATGCGGTCCACCTTCTCGCCGGCGGCGAAGTGCGTCTTGATCTGCGCTTCCGTCCACGCCGCTTCGAACTGCGAGACCAGGTCGCCCGAGCTCACGACTTCTTTGCCGAAACTGCGGATGAGCTCCACCGTGCCCGCGTCCACCAGGCCGAGGTAGGGGACCAGGTTGTTGGGCGAGTACTGCATGGCGATGCGGGTGTGGGGCGCAAGCATCTGCTTGAGCCCTTCCCAAAGCTCCTGCCAGGCCGAGTACTTGCGCTCGGAGCCGGGGAGCGAGTCCAGATGATGCGGCTCGATGCGGTGCATGAGCTTGGAGGGCTCGCCCTGGGCCGGGATGAGATAAAACCAGCGGCGGGTGACCATCTGCGTCTCCGGCAGGCCCAGCACGTGGTAGGCGATCGGGTCGCGGTGATGGTGGTCGTAGAAGAGCCAGGCGTCGAACTTCTGCTGGCGCAGCGCGGCTTGGATGGCGGCGAGGTCCATGGGCAATCCTTCATTTAACCACAGAGAACGCGGGCGCGCACAGGGCCGGGCTCTCTGCAATGCATCAAGGCACGCCGGGAGTGGTGGCGGGCAAGGGGCGGCCGGGGCGCAGCAGGCGGTCGTAGAGCCAGAGCAGCAGCGCGGTCAGCAGTCCTACGCCGGTGATGACCCACCACATCCGGTGCGGCTGGTGCACGACTTCGCCGTAGTGGTGCAGAAGCTTGCCGGCAAACCATCCTCCGACCAGCGAGCCGATGCCGATGGGGAGGAAGGCGAATCCCATGTAGGTGCCCTCCTGTCCCGCGGGGGCGAGGCGGGAGATGTACTCGTAGTAGCGGGGCGACTGGATGATCTCGCCGATAGCGACGATGGCGAGCGCGACCACGGCGGCCCACTTGCTGTGCCAGAAGGGCAGAACCAGCCATCCCACGGCGGTGACCAGAGTGCCGAGCGTGACGGCGGGGAAGCTCGGGATCTTGCGGGTGAGCGCGTTGATGGCGACGGTGAAGAAGATGACGATGAGCGGGTCGGTGATGAGGATCCATTCGGTGTTGGCGTCGGGGTCGACGTAGTTGTGGATGTACGCCGGCAGGATGAGGTACTGCTGCCAGAAGACGATCCAGTAGCCGGAGAAGATGAGCAGAAAGAGCACGAACTTGCCGTTGCCCAGGACGGTAAGGAAGTTGCGCGCCACATGCGCGACGCTGGGTACGGGCTGGTCGGCGGCGCGGCGCGGTTCCTTGAAGAAGATGAGGACGGCGATGAGCATCAGGAAGACGCTGGCCGCGGCGATGCGGAATACATCTTCCAGGCGCATCTCGCCGCGGTTGACGCGCTCGCGCACCCAGCCCGCCAGGTACGGCCCCAGGAACGAGCCGATGTTCACCATGGTGTAGTAGATGGAGTAGCCGATGGAACGGACGTTGTCCTTGGAGGCGCGCGCCGTCGTGCCCACCACCGCGGGCTTCACCAGCGCGACGCCCAGCGCGGGCAGGAAGAGAATGGCGCCGACGAGCACCCCAAGCGGCACCGTGGCACGCACCGGCGCCAGCCAGGGCGCGCCGATGGAGCCCACCAGGAAGTAGGAGCCGCTGAGAATGAAGTAAGCCAGCGAGAGGGCGCGGCGGAAGCCGATCTTGTCGGCGACGGCCCCGCCGAAAATGGCCATGAACCAGACGGCCGCGCCGAAGAATCCGCCCAGCGCCCCGGCCTGCTCGATGGGGAAGCCGAGGCTCTCGTTGAGATAGCGCACCAGGACGGCGAAGACGGAGTAGTACGACAGCCGCTCGAAGATCTCGGTGATGTTGGCGACCCAGAAGGGCCGCTCGAAGCCGGTGCGGACGTCGTTGAGGCGTTCCGAGAAGCTCATTTCCGAGTACCGAAGTACCGAGTACCGAGATGCGAAAGCGCTCCTGGCGGTTGGCTATTGGCTCTTGGCCAGAAGCTCGGCCAGCTTGAGCTGGAGCGCGGAAGCGGTCAGGCCGGCAACGCGCACCACCTTGTTTCGGCTGGCAGGGCCGGCGGCTATGGTAACGGAGGAGCGGGGGAGGCGCAAAACCTCTGCCAGGAATTCGATGCAGGCCTGGTTGGCGCGGCCCTCGGTGGGCGGGGCGGTGAGAGAAAGCTTGAGGGCATCGCCGAGCGTGCCGGTGATGGCGTTCTTGCGGGCGCGCGGGTGGACGCGGACGGCGAAGGTGGCGCCGGCGGCGGTGTCGTTTACCGGAATCACTGCTTCACCACGGAGGCACGGAGACACGGAGGGAATCGCGGGCTCGGGATCATGTGACGGGCTCCTTGCGGCGGTCTCCAAAGATGGCTGTACCCAAGCGAATGCAGGTGGTGCCCTCCTCGATGGCCACCTCGAAGTCATGGGACATGCCCATGGAGAGCGTTTCCAGGCCGAGGGCGGGGAGGTTGCGGGCGCGCAGGGCTTGGCGCAGTTCGCGCAGGCGGCGGAAATAGGGGCGCGCCCCCTCGGGGTCCGGGGTGTGCGGCGGGATGGCCATCAGGCCGCGAAACTCGAGCGCCGCGAGACGCGGCGCCGCGGCGAGAAGTTCCTCGAGCTCGGGCGAATCAGGCGCCATGCCCGTCTTGGCGGCTTCGCCGGCAAGGTTGATCTCGACGAGCACCGCGAGCCTCTTTTCCAGCTTGGCGGCGGCGGAGTCGAGCTTTTCCGCCAGGCGCAGGGAGTCGAGGGAATCCACGCCGGCGAAGAGTTCGGCGGCGCGCGCGGCCTTGTTGCTCTGGAGGTGGCCGATGAGGTGGAACGTCGCCTCCGGCAGGTCGCGCAGCAGGTTGATCTTTTCCGCGAACTCCTGGACGCGGTTCTCGCCGAAGGTGCGCAGGCCGGCTTCGTAGGCTTCGCGGATGCGGCGGGGCTCCACTTGCTTGGTCACGCCCATCAACTGGATCTCCGCGGGCGAGCGGCCGGCGCGGCGGGCGGCGGCATCCATGCGGGCGCGGACGGCGGCGAGGGTTTCGGCGAGAGCGGGCACGAACCTATTTCACCACGGAGGCACGGAGGCACGGAGGAAAAAGGGCCAAGGGCCAAGGACAAAGTAAAAGGTAAAAAGGAAAAAGGAAAGTAAGAATGCAAAATGCAAAATGCAAAATTAAAAATGCAAAATGAACAATGCAAAGCAACCGCTAGGTCCTTCCCCGACAAGCCGGGGCCCAGGATGACAGAGGAGAAATCAGCGTTCAGGCTTGAGTTTGCGGCTTGGGTTTCTTGGGGCGGCCGGCCCAGAGGAAGACGCCGCCGAAGGCGATGAAGAGAAGGAAGAGCACGATCTGGATGTACCAGGGCCCGACGCCCAGGGCGGAAACGGCGAGGCCGGCGATCATCCCTCCCAGCCAGGTGACGAAGCCCTGCCCGAAGCTGAGCGGGGGGCGGAAGGCGCGCCAGAAGAGCGCGGCGTTGGCCACAACGTAGGAAAAGATCGTGTAGCCCTTGACCTCGCCGGGGAAGAGGAAAAGGCTTCCCAGAGTCCATACCGTCATGACGCCGGCGCCGATCAGGCCGCCGCGGCTGTAGGAAGGCGTCGCCGGCGGGACGGAGGCGCTTTGAGGAAGGTCGGGCATGGGGGCGTTTATTTCTTGGGTTCCGTCTCCAGGGGTTTGCGGGCGAAGTGGAAGAGCGAGCCCGCCAGCAGGACGAACATAAAGACCGCCAGCCATTGCCCGAAGTTGGTAGCATCCTTCATCCAGGGCAGGTGGGCGCCCCAGGCCACGGCGCCTTCCTTGATCCAGCCTTGCGTCTCCATCAGCTTCACGCCGATGCCCAGCAGGCCCACGATGCCGCCGGCGGCGATGAGGCCGCTGGCAAAAAGCGAGCCGGGAGAGACGTCGCTTTCCTCCACCTTCTTGGCGCCGCGCTCCACCAGCCATCGCACCACTCCGCCGACAAAAATCGCCAGCGTGGTGGCGATGGGAATGTAGAAGCCGACGGCGAAGGAAAGCGAGCGGATGCCGAGCAGCTCGACTCCGATGACCAGGAAGACGCCGAGCAGCACCAGTCCCCA
>CBRAFF010000164.1:0-4670 GCA_967755155.1 uncultured bacterium | reverse complement strand
CCGGGATCTCCAGTTGGGAGTACACCGAAGTGCGCGCGGGCCTCGCGCCCGGCGAGCGCGTGGTGACTTCGCCGGAGCGCCCGGGAGTGGTCCCCGGCGCCCGCGCCGTGCCTGAGTCTGCGCCCCGGCAATGATCCGGCTGGAACACATCCACCGTACCTTCCCCGTGGGCGAGGCGGAAGTGCACGCGCTCCGCGATGTAAACCTTGACCTCCAGCCCGGGGAGTACGTTTCCATCATGGGCCCGTCGGGCTCGGGAAAATCCACGCTGCTGAACATCCTCGGATTGCTCGACCGGCCCACCGCCGGCGTCTACCGGCTGGATGGGGAAGACGTCACCGGGCTCAGCGACCGGCAGCAGTCGCAGGTGCGGCGGGAGAAGATCGGATTCGTCTTCCAGTTCTTTCACCTGGTGCCGCGGCTCTCGGCGGCGGAGAACGTGGAGCTGCCGCTGGTGCTGGCCGGCATCGAGCCGGCGGAGCGTGCCCCGCGGGTGGGGCGGCTGCTGGAGGAGTTCGGCATCCAAGGCCGCGCGGAGCATCGTCCCGAGCAGCTCTCCGGCGGCGAACGCCAGCGCGTGGCCATCGCCCGCGCCATGGTCATGCAGCCCGCCGTCGTCCTGGCCGACGAGCCCACCGGCAACCTCGACCAGACCACGGGCAAAGAGGTGATCCACCTGCTGGAGGAGTTGAACGGGAAGGGGATCGCGGTGCTGCTGGTGACGCATGACCCGGAGTTGGGAGGACGCGCGCGCCGCCAGGTGCGCATGGTAGACGGGCGCATCCACTCGGACACAGGAGCCAAGCCCGCATGAGATCCGCCGACGTCGCCGCCTTCGCCTGGCGCTCGCTCTCCGGCTATCGCCTGCGCACCCTGCTGATGCTGGCAGCGATGTCCATGGGAGTGGGCGCGGTGGTGGTGCTGACCTCGCTGGGCGAAGGCGCGCGCCGTTACGTGCGCAACAAGTTCAACTCGCTGGGCTCGAACCTGATCGCCGTCTTTCCCGGGCGGGCGGAGACCGCCGGGGGCGTTCCCGGCGCGGTGCTGGGCCGGACGCCGCGCGACCTCACGCTCGACGACGCGCTTGCCCTCGAACGCATCCGCGCCGTCCGCCGCGTCGCTCCCCTCACCGTGGGCTCGGCGGAGGTCGCCTGGGAAGACCGCAGCCGCGAAGTGCCGGTGCTGGGCTCGACCGTCGAACTGCTCGAGATACGCCACCTGACGGTGGCGCAAGGCCGCTTCCTGCCGCCTGGAGACCCGCGCCAGCCGGTCTCGGTGTGCGTCATCGGATGGAAGGTGCGCCAGGAGCTGTTCGGGACGCGCTCCCCGCTGGGCGAGTGGGTGCGCATCGGCGACCGCCGCTTCCGCGTCATCGGCGTGCTGGAGCGCCAGGGGCAGTCGCTCGGCCTGGACATCGACGAGATCGTCGTCCTGCCCGTGGCCTCCGCCCAGGCCGTCTTCGACCTGCCCTCGCTGCTGCGCATCCTGGTGGAGGTGCGGGAGCGCGAGGACGTGCAGGCGGCGCGGCGCGAGGTGCTGCGCATCTTGCGCGACCGCCACGAGGGCGAGGAAGACATCACCGTGGTCACGCAGGACGCCGTGCTGGCCACCTTCGACCGCATCCTGCTGGCGCTCACCCTGGCGCTGGGCGCCATCGCCTCCATCAGCCTGGCGGTGGCCGGCATCCTCATCATGAACGTCATGCTCATCGCGGTGTCGCAGCGCACCACGGAGATCGGGCTGCTCAAGGCCGTGGGCGCTTCGCCGGAGCAGATCCGCCTGCTGTTCTTCGCCGAAGCCGCGGTGCTCTCCGTAATCGGGGCGCTGGTGGGCGCGGCGCTGGGAGAAGTGGGCAGCTTCGCCATCCGCCAGGTGTATCCCGAGCTGCCGGCGTATGCGCCCGGCTGGGCGGTGGCGGCGGCGCTGGGGACTGCCGTGGCCAGCGGCGTCCTTTTCAGCCTGCTGCCGGCGCGGCGCGCCGCCCGCCTGGACGCGGCGCTCGCCCTGGCCAGGAGATAACCCATGCGGACGCAGGACTTCCTGGGCTTCACCCGCCGCTCGCTGGGCTCGCATCCCATGCGCACGCTGCTGGCGGCGTTGGGCATCGCCGTGGGCATCGCCGCCGTCATCCTGCTGACTTCCATCGGGCAGGGCGTCCACGATTACGTGCTGGGCGAGTTCAGCCAGTTCGGCACCAACCTGATCATCGTGGGCCCGGGCCGGGTGACCACCTCCGGCATCCCCGGCAGCTCCCTGGGGATGTTCGCCACGGTGCGGCCGCTGACCATCGAAGACGCCGAGGCGCTGCGGCGCGCCCCCTACGTGCAGATGACCAACGCCGTGGTTCAGGGCAATGTCGAGATCGCCTACGCCGGCCGCCGCCGCCGCGTGAACCTGTTCGGCGTCAGCCCCACCCTGCCCCAGGTGCTGCACATGCGGGTGCGCAGCGGCTCCTTCCTGCCGCACGAGGACGCCCGCACCGCGCGTCCGCTGGCCGTGCTCGGCCTGCGGGCGCAGCAGGAACTGTTCGGCGACCAGAACCCGCTGGGCAGCCGCATCGAGATCGGCGGTAGCCGCTTCCGTGTGATCGGGGTGATGGAATCCAAGGGCGAGATGGTGGGCATGGAGATGGACGACGGCGTCTACATCCCCGCCGCCCGCGCTCAGGAACTCTTCAACCGCGAAGGCCTGATCGGCATCCACGTGGTCCACGACCCGGAGGCGCCGGCGGAGAAGGTGGTGGAGGGTATCCGGCGCATCATGGTGGCGCGGCACGGCTCGGACGACGTCACCATCACCACCCAGCAGCAGATGCAGGAGGTGATGAGCTCGGTGCTGGGCGTGCTCACCTTCGCCGTGGGCGCGCTGGGCAGCATCTCGCTGCTGGTGGGCGGCGTGGGCATCCTCACCATCATGACCATCACCGTGAGCGAGCGCACCACTGAGATCGGGCTGCTGCGCGCCCTGGGCGCGCGCCAGGAGCAGATCCTCGCCCTCTTCCTGGCCGAGGCCGCGCTGCTGGCCGCGGTGGGCGGCGCGGCGGGACTGGCGTTGGGCGCGGGACTGGCGCGCCTGCTCTCCTTCACCGTGGCCGGACTGCCGGTGAGCACGCCCTGGTGGTTCGCCGTGCTGGCGGAAAGCGTGGCCGTCAGCGTGGGCCTGGCCGCCGGCGTCTTCCCCGCCTTTCGCGCCGCCCGCCTCGCACCCGTGGACGCCCTGCGCGCGGAGTAACGGAGATTCAGCGGGTGTAAACTGGAAACGCGCCGGGATGGCGGAACTGGCAGACGCAGCGGACTCAAAATCCGCCGGGCTTCGGCCCTTGGGGGTTCAACTCCCCCTCCCGGCACCAGCCACAAGGCAGCAGTACCTTGCACTCCAGTCCTTCGACTCGCTTCGCTCGCTCAGGATCTTGCCAGCGGGCTCCCGCTCCTCCCGCAAAGCGGGACTCGCTCCCGCCCCACTGAACGGCTCAAGTTACTTTAGTGACGTTTACAGCCTTTTGGTCCGGAGATACAGTGGCGACGTTCGTGAGGCAGTTCCTTGGGGGAGGGCTGCCGGGCGTCCCGCGCCTTCGGGCTCGGGACGCTTTTTTGTTGAGGTGCGCCGCGAAGATGTGCGCGGAGGCGAGGCGGAAGCTAGATCCTTCGCCCTACGGGCTCAGGATTTCGCCTGCGGGCTCGGACGCCCGCAAGACGGCTCAAGTTGCAGCTCCGGGTTCGGCTGCGACTTTTCCCCGGCGGGCGCATCCAATCGTAGTGATAGGATAATCCCCGAGTCTCAGCACTCATTCTGGAGGAACAATGTCAGCAAGCGGCATCCTTGAAGTGACCGATGCGAACTTCGACCAGGACGTCCTGAAGTCGGAGCAGCCGGTGATGGTGGACTTCTGGGCGGCGTGGTGCGGTCCGTGCAAGGCGCTGGCCCCGGTGGTGGACGAAGTGGCCACCGCCTACCAGGGCCGGGTGAAGGTCGCCAAGATGGACGTGGACAGCAACATGGCCACGCCCCAACGCTACAACGTGCGCAGCATCCCTACGCTTTTGATCTTCAAGGGCGGGCAGGTGCGCGAGCAGATCGTGGGCTACACCGGCCGCGACGCCATCGAGAAGGTGCTGGAAAAGCATCTCTCGTGACCAGGGGCTTCCGCTCCTGAAAATCCAAGCCCGGCTTTCGCCGGGCTTTTTCTTTTTCTTTTCTTACTCGCAACTCGGTACTCGCAACTTTCCTTCAGTACTTGCGCAGAACGCCGATGACGCGTCCCTGGATGTCGACCGAAGCTGCGGGGACGACGATGGGCGCCATGGTGGCGTTCGAGGGCTGCAGGCGCACGTGGTCACCCTCCTTGTAGATGCGCTTGAGGGTGGTCTCGGCGCCCTCGATCAGGGCGACCACGATCTCGCCGTCGCGCGCGACTTGGGTGCGCTCCACCAGGATGTAGTCGCCGTCCACGATGTGCTCGTCCTGCATGGACTCGCCCGTCACCTGCAGCACGAAGACGTCCTTGGAGCGGGTGAAGTCGGAGAAGGAGATGGTCTCCGGGGTCTCGAAGGTCTCGACCGGACGGCCGGCGGCGATGCGTCCCACCATGGGCAGGGAGTTGGCCGCCGAGGCGGCGGCTGCCATGGCCTGCTTCATCTTGCCGCGCGGCGCCAGCAGATCGATGGAGCGGC
>CBRAFF010000163.1:0-4680 GCA_967755155.1 uncultured bacterium | reverse complement strand
CTCCGTGCTGCCTTCCTCGAAGGCCAGGTTGTCGAACAGTCCGATGGGCATGCCGCCGGCCACCAGGCGCCGGTGCGAGCCGTCTTCGCCCACCACCACCGGCGGCAGGTGCCCAGCGTTGGAGTAGGCGAGGCGCCGCGAGCTGCCGTCGAAGATCCCCAGGAACAGGGTGGCGTATTTCTCTTCCGGCGTGTTGTGGAACAGGTGCCGGTTCAGCAGCCACAGCACCTCGCTGGTCGAGTGGATGCCATTGCCCGAGGCCTCGGGGAAGGGGCGGCCTTCGCCGCGCCGCAGCGCGGTCAGCACCGCCAGCCCGGCAGAGGAGATCTGCGCCCGGTCGGGCAGCCCGCCGAACTCGTACACCCGCACCGCCGAGTGCAGCGTGGCCATCAGCAGCGCCGCCGAGATGCCCTTGCCGCTGATGTCGCCCACCGCGATGCCCATCTTCTCCGCGCCCAGCGGTAGGAAGTCGTAGTAGTCGCCGCTCACCGTGCGCGCCGGCCGGCACACCCCGAACAGTTCCAGCGAGTCCAGTTGCAGGTTGGACTTGGGGAACAGCTGTCCCTGCACTTCCTGGGCGATGGCCAGCTCGCTTTGCAGCCGCTCTTTTTCCTTCTGCTCCACCAGCAGCTTTTCCAGCGATGCGGTCATGGAGTTGAACGAAGTCTCCAGCGCCGCCAATTGGTCGCGCGAGCGCACCTGGATGCGGTAGCGGAAATCTCCGCGGTTGATCCGCTCCGTGGCTTCGTAGAGGTTGGCCACCGACCGCGTGATGGTGCGCGTGAGCCCCAACCCGATGAACAGCGCCAGCAGTTCGATTAGCGCGAACAGGATGGCCGTAGCCGCCAGCCCAAAGAGGTACGCCCCCACTAGGAGACCGACGGTGGAGGAAAGCCTCCGGTAGACCGCCGAGGGGCGCGATTGCACGGCGGCCGGGACCGCCAGCTCGTGCCCATCTTGCCAGCGCGTCAGCGGGACGGCGCTGTAGACGGTGAAGTCCACGTCAAACCGTCCGCTCGCTGCCGGCACCACTCCGCCGGAGACCACCGCCGCGCGCGCCTCCGCCGGCGCCGGGGCGGCCGCGCCCGCGGCCGCTTTCGCCCCCGGGTCCGTGGCCCCGGGCTCGTCGGTCTGCAACACCACGCCCCGCTCGGTGGAGACTCTGAAATCCTTGGGGTAGAACTGCACTCGCCACAGCCCGCCGGTCAGCCGGTCCAGCAGCTCGGCATCGAGCGCGACCGTCGAGATCACCACCAGCCTTTCGCCCTCGACGTCGGAGGCGTTGGCCGCCCGCAAGCGGAGCGAATGGTCCTCGAGCACCAGACCCTTGAAATCCTCGCCCAGCCACGCGGGCAGCGCCGTAGGTTGGAGGTCCGCGCCCTGAGGCCCGGCCAGCACCCGCGCCTTCCCCCGGTACCAGGCGGTCACTTGGCGCGTGGGAAAGCGCCGGACCTGCCCCCGCATCCTGGGCGCCGTGGATTCCAGGGAGCGTCCGCCGCGCAGTTCCTGCGCCAGCTCCGCGGTGATGCCGGAGTTGAGGGCACTCAAGCTGTTGATCTCGCCATGCAGGTCGGAGATCGCCAGGTACGAGGCGAACTGTCCGCCCAGGATGTACGTGGCCAGCAGTCCCATCAGCAACAGCAGCGCCACCGGGATGACGCCCACGAAGACGTAAGTCACCAGCAGCCGGTTGCGCAGGCGCCACAGCAGGTGCCGCCGGGTCCAGCGCAGCAGCAGCAGGAAGGCGGCAATCCCCAGCACCACGCTCAGGAAAGTGATCCAGCCGCTGAGGGTCGCGCCCGCGCGGGCCGTGGCCGCAAAAAGATACAGGACCCTCTGCAGCACCACGAACAGCAGGTCGAGCACCGCGGCGTACAGGACGAAGCGTCCCAGCCGGCTGCTCGGGATCACTCCCGCGAGCTGGCGGCGCAGGTAGCGGTAGGAGAGGGAGGTCATGCCTTCGCCAAGACTAGAGATTATAGGGCCGGGGCCGCCCCGCGCCTCCCGCTCAGATTTCCGGGTAGAGATCGAAGAACGCCTCCACGCTGGTGCGGAGTTGCGCTTCGATCTCCTCCTTGCCGCCTTCCAGGATGTGCAGCGTGATGCGCGCCTGGCGGCCGTCCTTCAACTGGACCACCGCCGGCGGGACCTCGGCCAGGTCGTCGGCGGGCAGCAGGCGCATCCCATACACCAGAACCAAGTTGGCCATGGCGCATTGTAGCAACCTGCTTGGAGGCGGCCGCCGCCGCGGGTAGAATCCGGTTGTGCGCGCTCTTGCCGGCTCGGTCCCGCTGCTGCTCGTTCTCGCCGCCTTCCCGCTGGCTGCCCAGGAAGCGCAGAAGAAACGCGTCCAGATCAACGTCATCAACGTCTGCACCCCGAAAGAAGCCGAGGTCAAGGAGATGCAGGCGGCGCTCGAGCGCATCTCCGCCAAGCCGCGCTTCACCGCTGATTTCGAGGTCGCGCGCGGCCGCTCCTCCGTGGACGCCAGCGTCTCCCGCTGGGTGCGCGTGCGACGCGAGTTCGGCGCCGATTCCCCCTTCACCACCGCCCAGTACACCATGAGCGTGAACATGGAAGATAACGGCGTCACGGAGACCCTGGTGCTCCGCCTGCGCGACCCCAAGGACGTGGTGCAGGTGGCCCTGCAGGCCAACGTCACCGCCGGCGACCCCGCCGCCGTGCTCGCTTCCGATACCCCCTCCAACCACATTTCCGTGGAGCGCTACGGAAAGGCCCCATTGGCCGTCAAGCGCTGCCTCTCGGCCGACCAGGCGAGTTCCCAGCCCCTCTTCCAGAGGGCCTCGTCCCTGCTGACCGCCTATCGCGCCGCCCTGGGCGTGCGCTCCTTCGTCCCCGGAGACCTGGCCCGCGTGGGCGCAGCCCTGAAGAAAAAGGCACAAACCGCTCCCGCACCCGGAAAATCTCAGAAGCCCCAGTAGAGTCATGCCCGAATCGGAATCCGTCGAGCGCCATCTAATCCCTGCGAGTTGTAACCTGAAGAGCGAGGTCGGAATCGAACCGCCATGGAAGATTCAGTCCGCAATACCGTGATCCTGGGCTCGGGCTGCTCCGGGCTGACGGCGGCGCTCTACGCCGCGCGCGCCAACCTGAAGCCCCTGGTCCTCGAGGGCCACGAGCCCGGCGGCCAGCTCTCCCTCACCACCCTGGTGGAGAATTTCCCCGGCTTTCCCGAGGGCATCCAGGGTCCGGAGCTCATCGAGAACATGCGCAAGCAGGCAGCGCGCTTCGGAGCGGAGTACAAGACCGCCCACCTGGTGAGCGCCGACCTCAGCCAGCGGCCCTTCACCCTGAATCTCGGCAAAGAAAGCCTGAAGACGCAGACCCTCATCATCGCTAGCGGGGCGTCGGCGCGCTGGCTGGGATTGCCCAACGAGCAGGCGCTCATCGGGCACGGCGTCTCCTCCTGCGCCACCTGCGACGGCTTTTTCTTCTCCGGCAAGGAGATCGCCGTCATCGGCGGCGGCGACTCCGCCATGGAAGAGGCGCTCTTCCTCACCCGCTTCGCCACCAAGGTCACGCTCATCCACCGCCGCGACCAGTTCCGCGCCTCCAAGATCATGCTCGACCGCGCCCAGAAGCACGAGAAGATCCAGTTCCTCACCGATACCGTCGTGGACGACGTCTTCGACGTGAGCAAGCAGGAAGTCACCGGCCTGCGTTTGCGCAATTTGAAGACCGGCGCCGCCTGGGACTTTCCCACCAGCGCCCTGTTCCTGGGCATCGGGCACATCCCCAACGCCAAGATGTTCGAGGGCCAGCTCGACATGGACAAGGACGGCTACCTCGTCCCTCGCGACTACGTCTTCACCAAGGTTCCGGGTGTCTTCGCCTCCGGCGACGTCAGCGACCGCCGCTACCGCCAGGCCATCACCGCCGCCGGAACCGGCTGCATGGCTGCCATGGAAGTGGAGAAGTTTCTGGAAAAGCAGGGGCACTGAAGGCGCCCCTGGCCAAGCGTCGCTTACCTTGTCTTGGGCTTCAGGGTCACGCTCCACAACCGGTAGACCAGCTCGAACAACTCCTTGGTCTTCGCCGCCGTGTCCACGAACTTCACCCGGTTCTCCGCCGGCGTGCCGGCGAGCTTGGGGTCTTCCTCGTAGGCGAAGAAGCCGTAGCTACGCCCCGGGCCTTCGATGCGACAGCCCAGGTATTCGTGCGGCAGGTTCCAACTCACGTTGGGCAGCGCACCCATGGACCGCGACACGGAGCGCATCTCGGCGATGGGGATATGAAAGACGTCCTTGCCGTCGTGGGAGCGATATTCCACGGCATCTGCGGTCACCGTGAGGATGCCGCTGCACGCTCCCGCCCGGTGCTGGTGGATCACGTAGAACTGGACCGGCAGCTTGGGCGGCTCCGCGGGCAGGGGTTTCATCACCACAAACAGCTTGGCGGTGGCGCCGGCCTCGACCATCACCTGCTCTTCGCGGTCTTCGTATCCGGGTTTCGTGAGGGTAACGCGATGGGCGCCGGCGGCGACCGCGCCCACCGTCAGCGGCGTCTTGCCTGCGCTCTTGCCGTCGAGAGACACCTCGACCTCGGAGACGTCGCTCTTTACCCGCAGCGCGCCCGGAGCGGGGGCCACCTGCAGCAAGGCGAGGACGAGTAGCGCGCCGGCCAGCATGGCTAGATGTTCTGCTCCCCTACCTTCGACTT
>CBRAFF010000162.1:0-4683 GCA_967755155.1 uncultured bacterium | reverse complement strand
GGGACCTACAAGCAGTTCCGGCCGCAAGTGCTGATGTTCATGGCGGGGGTCGCTCAGCGCAGCCTCGGCGAGGACGCGTTTGTCGAACAGCTCACGGAAAAGGCGAAAAAAGCCAAGGGGAACGTGGACGCCAAGCGCGACTTGCTCATGGTGCTCCAGATGTACAACCGCATCGAGGACGCACTGAAGGTCGCGCTCGAAATCCTCGAAGCCGCTCCCCACGATGTGGACCTCCTTCAGCAAACCGCCCTCTATCACCAGAACCAGCAGCAACTCGACAGAGCCATCGCGTTGCTGGAGAAGCTCGCGCAGACCCAGCCCAAGATGCGCGTGCAAGCCTTCCAGGGACTCGTGCCGCTCTATTTCCAGAACAAACAGCAGGAGAAGGCGATGGAGCTCGCTGACCAGTTGCTCAAGGAAAACGCAACCGACATCCAGTCCGTCTGGGCCATCGGCAGCTTCCTGCAGCAGAACGGCAAGTGGGACAAGGCGCGGGAGGTCTACAAGAAGGCCGTCGATCTCGATCCGAATTATCGTGCCAATATGCTCTACAGCATCGCCTACTGCGCCCAGCAGCAGGGCAAAACCGACGAGGCGCGCCAGCTCTACACCGACTTGTTGGCCGACTCCGAAGCCAGCCGCTACGCGTGGATGTCACCGCGCCGCGCGCAATATCTCTACGTCCCTGAAATCGGCGGCAACCGTCCCAACTACGGCGGCCTTCAGCGCAACCTCCCCACGCAAGTTTTTGGTTACATCGACAACTCCAAAGGCCAGGCCATCCAATATCTCAAACAGTCCGACAAGGACGCCACAAATGGCGTCTTCGTGCAGTTGGAAAAGATCGCCCGCGGTTACAAGTCCGCCGTCACTCCCAGCGAACGCAACCGCGCCTGGGACACGACGAAGCTCCTTTGCGTCCTGTACCTCAACGAAAAGGAAAACGACAAGGCCGCCGATTTGCTGAAGGCGCTTCGCGAAGGCGGGTTCGACGAGATGGAATGGTTCAACAGCTCCATCTACCTCGCCCAGGTCCAGGACGATTACGACCGGATGCTCAAGCTTTACGACGAAGCGCTGCAGCGATTCCCCGCCAAGGGCCGCGACGTGACCCAGGCCAAGGCCGTCACGTTCATCCTCGCCCGGAAGTATGACGACGCCGCGAAGATCATCCGCGAGATGAACCAGCAGCGAGTCCCGCCCCAACAAATTCTCGGCCTCATCAACCAGCTCTCCGGTGCCGGCGAGAAGAAGCTCGCCAAGTCACTCCTTGAGGAACACCTCTCCGGCGTCAGCCGCAACAGCGAAGCCCTTGCCGCGCTGGCCCGCCTTTACAACGACGACAATGACTACGACAAGGCCATCGCACTGGCCAACGAGTCCTGGGAACGCAAATCCCACGGCCGCGGTTCGCAAGGCTACTATTACGGGCCGGGCTATTACTACTCGGGCTACAGCAGCGGCGGCAGCGATGCTTCGCTCAGCGAATTGCACCGCTACTACGTCGGCGCCGGCAAGAGCGACGAACTGATCGCCAAGTTCAAGGAGCGCCTCGAGAAACAGCCGGGCTCCGTGCAGGCGCACGAAAATCTCGCCCAGCTTTACCGCAGCAGCGGCAAGCGCGACGAAGCGCTCGCCCTCTACCAGCAGCTCGTCGAGAAGCGCCCGCACCTTTTGCAGGCCAAGCGCCAGATCGCCAGCCTCTACTCCGAGATGGGCGAGATGAAAAAGGCCACCGAATTTTACGAAGCGATGCTCAAAGCCAACCCCAACGCCTACCAGGAAATCTCCTGGGAACTCCGTTACCTCTACCAGCGCATGGGCAAGGGCAAGGAACTCGCGCAGATGGAGGACAAGATTACCGCCAAGGCCAACCAGCCGTATCAAGTCCGCGACCTTGCCCAGCGTTACCAGCAGGAGGGCGACCTCGACAAGGCGATCGAGCTCTATCGCAAGGCCCTCAAGATGTCGCCCACCGACGCCTACCTGAAGAACCAGTTGGCCAGCGTCTTCATGCAGTTGGGCCAGTTGGACGAGGCGGTGAAGCTTTACGAGGAGTATCTCGACTCGCCTCAGACGCGCGCCCAGGGCAATTACCTGGACCACAATTCCATCAAGCAAATCGTCGGGCTCTATCGGGCGACCGGCAAACTGCAACAGCTCAAGGATCGTTGCGAGGCGGAGCTGAAGAAGAATTCGGACGACCGTATCTCCAAGGCCATGCAGGTTCACATCGCCGTCATCGAGAAGCGTTTTACCGACGCCATCACCGGCTTCAAGGCGCTGGCCGAAGGCGGCCGCGACGCCAACGGCATTTACGAAATCATGAACCTGGCTGAAATCACGGGCGACGTGCAGGCGGCCCTCGACGTCGTCGAGAAAAGCGACAAGCAACAGATTTGGGACCACCAGCGCCTGGCCCGGCTCTACATGGTCAAGGGCGACCGGAAAAAGGCAGAGCAGATGGTCCAGGAGTCCTTCGACCGGCAAAGTCAATACGGCAACAGCAGCTATTATCTGCGCCAGACGATGAACATGTTCGCCGAGTTCGAACTCTGGGAAGGCGCGGAAAAGTTCGCCTACAAACATCGCTCCGACCGTTTCGATTCCACGTACGAGCAGCAGGAGTTCGATCGCGTCATCGCCACCGGTTACTCGCGGCACGGCCGCTTCGCCACGGTCGTCGAGGAGGTGCTCAAGAAGGAGTCCTTCAAGGGACGCGACCTCGAATTGCTCAAGGCCATCTCCAGCGAGTTGCAGGGAACCGGCGAAGGCGGAGAGCGGCGCGCGTTTGTCGAGCGCCTCGTGGCCGCCGACCCGAAGAATCGCGATCTGGCCTGGCAACTTGCCGAGATTTACAACAATCCCGTCGACGCCACCAAACGCATGGCGATCCTCAAGCGTCTCCTGGACGAAGACCCCAACAGCTCGACCTACCGCAACGCCTACACCAAAGCGCTCATGGATTCAGGCCAGGTGGACGAAGCCCTTGCCGGCTACGAGCAATGGGCCAACGCCAAGCCCTCCGAGGCGCGCCTCAGCGCGCTGGCCACGCAACAGAAGAGCGCCGGACGCCTCAAGGAAGCCCGCGCTTCCCTGGAGAAGGCAGTGCAGCTGGCCGACTCTTCGCGCAAGGCCGACGCGCGGCTGCAGCTCGCCGACTTTGACACCGAGCACGGCGACCGCGACGCGCGGAAAAGCGGGTTGCGCGAGCGGTTCGAGAGGAAGAAGGACGCCAGTTCCTTCCAAAGTTTGCTCAGTTACCTGGAATCCTCCGGCCTGCCGGATGAGGCTTATGCCTTGTTCCAGGCGAACAAGGACGCGGGCTTTCTCGATCGTTACCAGGGCGACAGCATGTACAGGGTTTGTATCGAGCGCGGCGACTTCCAGACGCCGCTGGACATGAATTGGCAGTTCTCGCGCTACGGCGAGCGCTATTACGGCGACAATTACTTCGGCCGCATTGCCAGACTCTTCGAGGAGCGCGGCAAGGCGCTGTTGCTGGCGTCCGACGTCCAGGCCCGCATCGCCGGCGAAACCAATCGCAACGTCCACATCCAGGAGCGCCTGGCCAAAGCGTGGTCGGACTCGGGCTTTCCCGACAAGGCGCTGGCGTATTACGACGAGAAAATAAAGCAGAGTCCGTTCAATCGCACCGCCTCCAGCGCAAAGGCCGCGCTGCTTGTGAAGCTCAATCGTGGCGACGAAGCCGTTGCGCTGTTACGTGACACCAAGGGCGTCACGACGCTCCAGGACGAAATCCAGCAGACGCTCCAACTGGCGACGATGCTCTTCCAGTTGAAGCGCTCCGCCGAAGCCGAGAAGGAGCTGGATGCGCTCCTGAGTTGGGCCAAGGGCGGCAACACTTTCGAAGGAGTCGCCAACATCTACTTCGACCAGAAGGAATGGGCCAAGGCTGCCGCGCTCTATGAGCAGTCCATGAAGCTGGCCCGTTCGTGGAACTTCGACACCACCCTGACCCGGCTCGGCCAATGCTACGCCAAGCAGGGCCGCGGGCAGGAAGCGACGAAGATTTGGGATTCCCGCCCCACCAGCCGCGGGGTTGGCACCGGCGTCAGCATGATGGATTGGTTGCTGCGCGAGGGTTTGTTCGACTCGGCGGTCTATTACATCGAGTCGCGGCTGGACAAAAAGAGCGACGCCGTCGATCCGCGCCGCTACACCGGCCTGGCTGAAGCGTACTGCGGCCTTGGCAAAACCAACGAAGCTTTTGATGCTCTCGCGCGCGGCGGCGACGCCGTACCAGGCGGGAGTCGCCGCACCGACTTCAACCGCCGCACCGCCGCCCTCTTCGTCTCGCACCAACTCACCGCTCAAGCCGCTGACCGATACGCAAAGGACAAGGAGCCTTGGCTTGCCGCGCCACTGGTCGGCGCCATTGTCATCACTTCCAGCAATGGGACCTCCGGCGATATTCTGGCCAAACGCATCGAAGAACTCCCCGTGGATGATCGCGAGCAGCAACTCCAGGTCGCCGACGCCTTCGCCCGGCTCAAGCTGCCGGAGCAAGCCGCCACCTGGTATCGCAAGGCGCTCGCCTCCGGCCGGACGAGCGTGAAGGTCTCCGCTGCCCGAGGCCTGGCCCAGTGCGGTGGCGGCGCGGAAGCCGCGCCCGTGCTTGGCGAGCACATCAAAGCCAAGCCATATGAAGCCTTGGGGGAC
>CBRAFF010000161.1:0-4699 GCA_967755155.1 uncultured bacterium | reverse complement strand
CGGCCGCGTTCCGCTCCGTGTAGCGCCCGTAGAAAATGATGGCGGCGCGGAGGGTGACGATGGCCAGGATCACCGCCATCACAACTTGAATCCGTTTGCGGGTCTGGTGCGTCAAGGCCTGCCTTCCCTGCTAGCGCACTTCGATGCGGGCGCGCGCGCCCTTCTTGATCTCTTCCGCCTTCAGGGCCAGGTAGCGGTCCATGATCTTCGGCATCTCGTCGTTCAGCCGGCGCACGAAGCGGTCTTCGGACTTCTTCATGTTCTCGTCGAGCGAATCCATCTGGCCCTGGAAGTTGTCCAGGCGGGCATCGAAGCGGTTGAGCCGCAGGTTGAGCTGGGGCATGAACTGTCCCACCGCATTCTCCGCCTGCTTCTGCATGTTGTTCAGAGCTTCCCGGTTGCGCTTGATCTCCTGGCCCTGGTACACCACCACGCCCACCAGCCCCAGGCAAAGCAGGGTGACGGCCACCAGCAGATTGCGGATGGTGTTCAACTTGGCTTCCAACATGGGTTCCTCTCCTATCAGGGTTTCCTCGAGTTGTGGGTTGGGGTCGGTGGAACGGGGCGTCCAGACGTCGCCGGTCGCGGTGGAAGGAATGCGGCCGGGCGGAGGGGTGGGCGCTTCGCCGGTGACCGTGGGGGCCGCATCGGAGACGGAAGCGGGACTGAAGCGAACGCGCAGTTCCGGGCCGTCGGGTCCCAGGCGCAGCACATCTCCCGTCGCCAGGCGCGCCTGGTTCACACGCTCGCCGTTGCGGTAGGTGCCGCCGGTCGAGCCCTGGTCCTCGATCCAGAAGGCGCCCTGGCGCTCGCGCGCCAAAGCGTGAAAGCGCGAGACTCCTGGGAATTCCTCCGGGGCCAGCGCCAAGTCGCAGGCGGGATCGCGGCCGATGCGAATCTCAGGCTGCCAGAAGGTCCAGCGGCGATCGCGACCCAGCAGTTCGAAGTTGCAATTCATTTCGCTGCCGCCCTCAACGGCTGCTCCGGCGGTCCTTCTGTTTCAACAGAGCAGCGGTGATGCCCAGCATACCAGCGGCGAACGCGAATTGGATGGCCAGGTAGAACGGCGCCGAGTCTTCCCGGGGCGCGGCCGCCACCTGCGTTGGCGTGATGCGGCCCGAAATCAGGTCCTCCACTGTCTTGCGGGCCTGCGCCTCGTCGCCGGGATGCGCGGTCACGCTCACCGCCCCCAGGTTCTCAAAACTGTACCGGTAGTTCTCGAGATTCCCGGCGTCTTCCTGGAAGTCGTGGGCGTAGAGGTCGGAGAGCTGTTCCAGGCCCCAGCGGGAGACCATCGCCGAGGCGGGGCCGTAGCGCAAGACGGCCGGCATCCGCTCCTGCAGCGTCCAGCGGGGCGCGTCCTCCAGGCAGTAGCCCTGGGCGGCGGCCTTGGCGGCGGTGCATTGCTGGGTCTCTCCTGCCTTCACCACACTGAAGGGATGGCGGCTCTCCATGGGGATGAGGAGCCCGGCGAGCAGGAGCTGGGGGATCAGCGCCAGGGGAAAGATGTACATAGCCTGGGCGGAGGTCCGCGCCAGCGCGGAGATGACCAGGCCGAGGAGCGCGCCCTGTAGGGTCATGAGGGCCATCAGGCCCCAGGCCGCGAGGAAGTGATTGGTCTGGGCATCCATCAAAGTCAGGATCAGCAGGAAGATGCCGCTCTGCACGATCGCCAGTCCGGCTAGATAAAGGAGCTTGGAGCCGAGGTAGCTCACGATACCGAGGCCGGCATGCCGCTCTCGCCGGTAGAGAGCGGCCTCGTCCACGATCTCGCGCACGGAGGCCGAGCAGCCGAACCACAGCCCGGAGAAGATGATCATGAGCAGCGTCCTGGGGTGGTTGGGGGCGGTGGTGATGAGCGCCACCAGCAGGGCGACTCCGGCGGCTGGCAGCAGAAGCCCGGCAATGTCCTTCCAATCTTTCCCCTTGGCCGTGAGCTGACGGGAGACCAGGGTGGTGAGCTGGCGCACCCAGGAACGCCCCGCGGCCGCGGGCGTGACGGCGCGCTGCAGCGAGGCGTTCATGTCCGGCGGCCGCTCCTCGCCCAGCGGCCGGCCCAGCATCTCGCGGTAGAGTTCCGACTCGCGATACCGCCGGGTCCACTCCTCTGGCAGGCGGCTGCGCAGCCGGTCGTAGATCTCATGGGGGCGGCTGCTGCCGAAGTAGCGAAGCATCTCCGGCCCCGGCCCGAAATAAACGACGCGACCCTGCAGCAGGACTGCGACCTTGTCCAGAAGACTGAAGGACCCGAGCAGGTGCGTGGTCAGGATGACGGTGGAACCGCGGTTGGCGATCTCACGGAACATCTGCATCATCTGCATCTCGGTGTGCGGGTCCTGGCCGGCCGTAGGCTCGTCGAGAAACAGAAGGCTGGGCTGGCTGAGCAGTTCGATGGCAACGCTCAGCCGCTTGCGTTGCCCGCCGCTGAGCTCGCCCGCCGCCACATCGGCCCGGGATTCGAGCTCCAGCGCTCGCAATACCGCCGAGACCCGGTTCCAGATCTCCTGCTCGCTGTAATCATCCGGCAGGCGCAGGCGGCCGGCATAGTAGAGGCACTCGCGGACGCTGAGCGCGCGATGCACGATGTCCTCTTGCGGCACATAGCCGATCCCGCTGCGCAGCGAATCGAAATGCTTGTACAGGCTCCAGTTGTTGAACATGACCCGGCCCTGGTCGGCGGGCTGGAAACCGTTCAGAGCGTGCAGCAAGGTGGTCTTGCCGGAGCCGCCGGGCCCCAACAGCCCTACGAATTCCCGCGGCTCGATGACGAGGGAAACGTCGTCCAGCAGCTTCAGGGAGCGGCGCGTATGCTCGTCCGGGACCACGCGGGAGAGCTGCCGCGCCATCAACCGGACGCGGCTACCGTCGGATTGCTCCTCCAGGTGCGCGCCATCAAAGACCATCTGCACCGCGCCCAGCGTGATGCGGTCATGCGGGCGCAGCGCCTGTCGCCGAATGCGGAGACCGTTCACGAAGGTGCCGTTGTTCGAGGCCCGGTCGATGATCTCGAATCCCCCGTTCAGCCGGCGTACTTCGGCGTGCGCTCGGGAGACGGTGGGGTGGTCCAACCGGATGTCACTGCCCGGCTCGCGCCCCAGCGTGACCACGGGCTTGTTCAATTCCAGGTCACGCAGCACCAGCACCCGCTTGCGCGCTTCGCGGAACAGCAGCAGGCGGGAGCGGCAGCTGCCCAGTTGCACCATATCGCCCTCATGGAGAGTGCGCTCCTGGATGCGCTCCCCGTTCACAAACGTCCCGGTGGGCGAATTCAGATCGCGCACCCGGACCCCTTCCTTCAGGCTGGCGAACACTTCGGCGTGCACCTCGGCCACCGTGGGATGGTCGATCTGGATCGCCCCCGCGCCCGGAGCGCGTCCCAGCTTCACGCGCGCGGCGGTGAGGGGAAGATTCTCCACCGCATACTGGTCGAGCACCAGCTGGAAGGAGCCGTGGTCGGAGATGACGGTGTCATCTTCCGGGCGCACCCGGATGGTTGCCACCGGTGGCTGAGTGCGTGGCTGGCCGGACCGATGGCCGACCTGCTCTCCGGGCCGGACGTGGACGGAAGGAGATGTGGGCGGCTGGTCGGCGTCGAAGAGGAAGGCATTCTTCGGATTCGGGCCGAAACGGACGCGGTCGCCGGGACGCAACTGGATGCGTTGCACCCGGTGTTCGTTCACAAAGGTTCCGTTGGCGGAGTGATCCTCAAGCAGCACATGGTCGCCTTCCACGTGCAGCTGGGCATGGATGCGGGAGACCGCAGAATCTTCTATGGCGATCTGGTTGATGTGGGCGACGCGGCCTACCGAGAGTCCCGAGGCGGCGATGGCGAAGCGCTGGCCGGCCAGCGAGCCCTGCTCGGCGCGGAGCCAGTGGGTGGGTGTCCCCGCCGCGGCGGTCGCTTCCGCAGCTTCCTCACTCCCCATTTGCGCGGTGGCGAAATCGGGCTCTAACGGCCGGTGGCACGCTTCGCAACTGGCGCCGCCGGCTGCGTTTACGCGTCCACAGAACCGGCACGTCCGTTGTTGCGGGCCCATCCTCACTCCCAAGCCACAGAAAAGAAATGGCTCCCCAGGTAGGACTCGAACCTACAACCCTCCGGTTAACAGATGCCGGAGAAGGTGAGGAGTGGCACGAACCAGTTTACAGTGGTTTGAGTCAAACAAAGACTTAGCTGCACATGCCGAGACTTTTCTCGCTATCGCTTCATACGATTTCTAATGGAGTGTGGGCACAGTTGCGGGCACATCAACAGCACGTCGGGAGGCGCGTCATGCGCGGGCGTCATTGGAGTAGACGCTGCCCATGGTTGCTTCAGCGAGCCAAAGAAGTTTTTCGCTTCCCCGCGATCATCAACCCGACTCCGCCCAGGATCAGCACCGCACTCACGATCGGCGATACCTTTTCGTCATAGTGGGTTTCCACGCCCATGTGGATGCCACCCGCCTGAATGCCTGCGTGCTCGCTGCGAGGAATCGGGACCACGAGGGAAAGAACGCCCAGCACCAGCAGCACGATCCCGGCCACGAATAAAGCTTTCATATGTCGTCCTCCAGGGGATTCCAGCAAGACTGCTTGGTTTTACGCGGCCGGGGGGTCCTTGTGACGGGTAGCTGTCACGCCCGTCAGAATCGCCAGTCCCGACAAGACCACTGCACCGACGACCACCCAACGTGTGGGCACGTGCAACAGGGTGGCC
>CBRAFF010000160.1:0-4705 GCA_967755155.1 uncultured bacterium | reverse complement strand
CTGGTAGGTGTGCGGCATCAGCACCAGCTTGGGCTTTTGGTCGGAGAGGAATTGCTTGAGCGCGGCGGCGAAGGCGTCCGGAGTGTAGGCGGCGAGCGCGGGGGACTCGAGGGCGAAGACCTTCGCGAGCTTTTTGGCCGCGACCTCCGCGGCGACGGCGGCGACGCCCGCGCCGAGGACGGCGGCCTCGACCGTCCCGCCGGTCTCGGCGGCGATGGCCTGGGCGCCCGCGAGCGTCTCCCAGGAGACGCGGTTCAGCTTGCCCGCGGTCTGCTCGACGATGACCAGAATAGTGTCAGCCATTTGCCGATTTGGTTCCTCTGCGTTTCTCCATTCTTCCCTCCGCGAACTCTGCGTTTCAATCTCTTCGAAAAGCTTGAAATGCGGAGAACGCAGAGATACCACGAGTTCGCTGAGTCAGAGCACCCGCACCTCGTTGCGAAGTTTATCCACCAGCTTCTTGGCGATCTCGGCGGGGGCGCCCTCGAGCATCTCCGTCTTCTTGGTTTTTTGCGGAACATAGAGTTTCTCGATCTTCTGCTGGTTGGGGCCGACCGCCGGCCCCACGTCCGCCATCGAGACCTTGCGCATGGGCTTGTTCTTGGCCTGCTTGATGCCGATGAGCGTGGCGTAGCGCAGCTTGTTGATGCCCGACTGGATGGTGAGCACGGCGGGCAAGGGCATGTCCACGAACTGGAAGAAGCCGGCCTCGAGCTCACGCTTCACCCGAATCCCGGAGTCCGCCTTCTCGATCTGCATGATGATGGTGGCGTGGGGCCAGCCCAGCAGTTCGGCCAGGATGACGCCGGTCTGGGCGTAGCCATAGTCGTCCGATTGCAGGCCGGTGAAGATGAGGTCGAACTGCTCGTCCTTGATGGCGGCGGCGAAGGCGCGGGCGGTGTTGAAGGCGTCCAGGCCGACGAAGGCCGGGTCTTCCAGATGGATTGCACGGTCGGCGCCCTTGGCCAGCCCTTCGCGCAGCACCTGCTGGGAGCGGGCCGGTCCGGCAGTGATGACGACGACTTCTCCCCCGTGCTTTTCCTTCTGGCGCAGGGCTTCCTCGAGGGCGTAGGCGTCGGGCTCGTTGACTTCGTAGGAGAGGTCCTCGCGGATCCAGGTGCCGGCCTCGTTGAGCTTGAGGGGCGCGTCCTTCTGCGGCACCTGCTTCATGCAGACCAGAATCTTCATGGCGGCAGTACTCAGTACCTTATACTCTGTCCTTAGGACGGCGACGCGGAAGTATAGTTGAGCAACGGTTCAGCGGCCAGCGCGGAAACCGCGGCGGAGAAAATAAAAAGGGGCCGCCCGAAGGCGGCCCCGGTCTAGCGACGGTCTAGCGACGCCTGCTACTCGTCTTTGTCGACGCTGGTGCTGCTGGTGGCCTTGGTCTTCTGCTTGGCCTTGAGCGTGGTCCGCGACTGGTTGGTTTGCAGGCGGCCCTGCGCGGTGGAGGAGTTATCCACGCGCGTCTGCGCCCGATCCAAGCCAAGCTGCTTGTTCGCGCCCGTATTGGCGTTGGTGGTGGAGCTCAGCGAGCCCTGGGCGGACTTGCGCGCCCGGGCGCTGGCGTCGGTGGAGGTGGAAGCGTGTGCCGACGCTCCCGCCCTGCGGCCCGACTTGCGAGCCCGGACGTCCGCACCGGTGGAGCTGGAGGCATCCGCGCTCGCGCTGCCCCGGCCCACTCCTGCACCGGTCGAGGTGGAGTTGAAAGTGTCCGCCGAGGCCACTGCACTACGGCCCGACTTGCGAGCCTTGACGCTGGCATCGGTCGAGCTGGCGGCATCCGCGTTCACCCGGCGGCTGGAAGCGTTGACTGCGCTGTCCGCGGTGGAGTCGACGTCAACCGCGGCCCGCTTGCGGGCCTTGGCTGCCGCCTGGGCGGAGGCTTTCTGCGAGGCCGCAGCGGAGGCGGCCACGTCGTCCTGGGAGGCGCTCAGGTCACTGCCCGAGGCGGAGCTCAAGTCCATCGAACCGCGCCGCGAGCGGACATCCGCGCCGGTGACGTTGCTGGAGCCCAGGCCCAGATTCGACGTGTTGTTGCCGCGGCTTGCCTGACCTTGGGCGCTGGTGCCGCGGCCCAGCCTGACTCCAAGCTGAGCGGTGGCGGGAAGCGCCAGCAAAGCAAACGCCGCCAAGAGGGTGGGAAACTTTGCGAGTCTCATTACTGTTCCTCCTTGAATGACATATCCTGACCACAAACCGGGAGAAACAGTCTTGCCAGTAGCTCTACTATGGGTCTTATAAATAGATGCAAAGGGAGGGGTTAGGGATGTCCTGGGGGGCGATCCGGGGTCAGTCGAGGAAGGCGACGGATTGGACGCCGGAGACCTCGATGCGCTTACGGCAGCGGACGTTTTTGCACATGACCAGGTCGTCCTTGCGGACCATGTAGGAGCGGGCCTTGGCGAATTTGGCTCGGTCGCGCTCGTCGGCGCGGCCGGGAAGCTGGCGCTTCTTGGTGCGCACCAGCCAGGAGAGCTCATACTCCGCCGACTGGCGGCAGGAGGGGCAGTTCAGCGTCGCCGGCTTCTTTTCTTCCTTCTCGTCGTAAAAGTCGCGTTCGTCCATGGAGAGGCAGTTGTCAGTTGCCAGTACTCAGTTGTCAGAAGAAGCGCCTGCGCGTCCAATTATTGCATAATCGGGGCGCGATACCGGTGAGCACGGATGGCAAAGAGGAAGAAACCCAAGCCGTTTCGGGCGGTGAAGGCGGTGAAGGAACTGGCGCGGGAGAAGATCGGGGCGCCGCCGGCGACGCGGCGCGTCCCCGACAAGAAGAAGCGGGAGCGGGAGAAGCACAAGCTCACGCTGGGGCGGCTGCTGGACGAGCTCTAGGCCCGTTGACTCACATCCGGGCAGGGCCTAAGATGATTCGCCGTTTTCATCCCACGAGAAAGCGCGTTGCGCTTCCGACAGGAGATTTCCACGTGCTGCTGAACATCCAGAAGAAGCGGGTTGAGCCGGACATCATGGTGATCGAGTTGGAGGGCAGGATCTGCCTGGGGAATTCCGCCAAGGAGCTGGAGTGGGCGGTGGCGGAGCTGCAGAAGGCCAACGAGATGAAGGTGATCTTCGACCTTTCCGGCGTGACCCAGATGGATAGCACGGGAATCGGCATCATCGCCATGTGCTCGGGCAAGATGAAGAAGGCGGGCGGAGAGTTGCGGGTGGCCGGCGCCAAAGGCGTGGTGGAGGAGGTTCTGAAGCTGACCCACATGGAGAGCATCGTCAGCCTCCACGGCACGGCGGCGGAGGCGGTGGCGGGCTTTGCCTCCGGCGCCAAGGGCCCTTCCTAAGGAGGCGTCAGCCCCTGAACGGCGCCGCGCATTCCTTCGCGAGCGCCCACGCCGGCAGCATGATGTTCCCGGCTTGATCCCCTGTTTGTCCTGAAGCGCCTCCGCGCCAAAGCGGACGCGAGCTCCACCAGCAGCATGCCGTAAGTATCGTAGATTCAATCCTCTAGGGCCGCCAAAAGAATTCCAAAGAATTCCCTTGACAAAAGAAGCGGTCTGTCCTACTGTACTATGACAGTAGGACGAAGATGATATTCCAGATCAATTTCAAGTCGGGCATGCCGATCTACCTTCAGGTGGTGGACCAGGTGAAGGCCGCTGCCGCATCCGGGGCGCTGCAGCCGGGTGAGGCGCTGCCCTCGATCCGTCCCCTGGCAGAGGAATTGCGGGTCAACCGCAACACCGTCGCCAAAGCCTATTCCGAGCTGGAAAGCCTGGGAGTGATTGAAACGCTGCCGGGCCGGGGATGTTTCCTGAAGGAGAACCATTCGGGATTGCGAAAGGAAGTCCGGCGCAAGCTGCTGATCGAGGAGGTCGACCAGGCCATCGTGCAGGCGCATCACTTGCAGGTACCGCGCGATGAGTTCCTGGAGTTGATCCGGGAACGGCTGGATGTGCTCGACGACAAGCGGCGCGCCCATGAAGACCACAAGGAGGCTGACCGGCCATGAGCTCTGCCACTGCTGCCCTGCAGATCGAGAACCTCACGTACGCCTACGGGCGCACAGAGGCGGTCCACGACCTGAGCCTGGCGGTTCAGCCGGGCCGGTGTTACGGCCTCTTCGGCCGCAACGGTGCGGGCAAGACGACGACCATGAAGTGCCTGCTCAATCTGCTCCGTCCGCAGCGCGGACAGGTGCGAGTCTTCGGGCTCGATCCGGCCAAGGCCGAAGTCGCGGTGAAGCGCCGGCTAGCTTACGTGCCAGACCAGGTCGCGCTCTATCCCTGGATGAGCGTTCGGGAGACGCTCGACTACCTGGCGTCCTTTCGGGCGAACTGGAACCGGAAGACCGAGCAGGAGTTGTTGGAGCGCTTCCAATTGGATCCGGCGCAGCGCACGGGTAGCCTGTCGAAAGGCCAGCGCACCCAGGTCGCGTTGATCGCGGCGGTCTGCCCGGAGACGGATTTGCTGGTGCTGGACGAGCCGACGTCCGGGCTGGATCCCATCGTCCGCCGCGAGTTCATCGAGACAGTGATTGGCGCCTACCAGGAAGGCAATCCGGGCAACCGCACGATTTTTGTCTCCACCCACCTCATCACCGAATTCGAAGGGTTGATCGACGAGTTCACCATCATGGATCGCGGCCGTACCGTTCTGACGCTGGACGCCGACCGCGCCCGCGAGCGCTATCAGAAGATCCGCGCGCGCTTTGCTCAATCGCCGCCGGAACTCGACCTCAAAACGGCGTTGCGGG
>CBRAFF010000159.1:0-4762 GCA_967755155.1 uncultured bacterium | reverse complement strand
GAGGTTGGTGGCCTGCTTGAAGTCCACCCACAGGCCGCCCATGGTGTAGTGCATCCCGGGGAAGATCTTCATGGGCGTGGTGCGCGGGTCGTCGCCCACGAACTTCTCGTAGATCTCCAGGATGCCTTCCAGCTTGCGATCGAGCGTGGCGCGGTCGATGTGGGTGAGGTCGAGGTAGACCATGGGCTTGCCGTCCACGCCCAGGCCGTGCTCGAAGACCACCTTGTGGATGGCGCGGGTGGCCACGTCGCGCGGCACCAGGTTGCCGTACTTGGGATACCAATCTTCGAGGAAGTACCAGCGCTCGGATTCCGGGATGCTCTTCCATTCGCGCTGGTCGCCTTTGTTCTTGGGCACCCAGACGCGTCCGCCCTCGCCGCGCGCCGACTCCGACATCAGCCGCAGCTTGTCTTCGCCGGGGATGGAAGTGGGATGCACCTGGATGAACTCGCCGTTGGCGTAGTAGGCGCCCTGCTGGTAGAGCGCGGACTGGGCGGAGCCGGTGCAGACGACGGAGTTGGTGGACTTGCCGAAGATGGCTCCGATGCCGCCGGTGCAGATAATGACGGCGTCGGCAGGGAAGGTGCGCACTTCCATGGAGCGCAGGTCCATGGCGCAGATGCCGCGGCACACGCGGTTGGAATCGAGCACGGCGGAAAGGAACTCCCAGTGCTCGTACTTGGTCACTTTGCCGTCGTCCTCGTGGCGGCGCACCTGCTCGTCGAGGGCGTAGAGCAGTTGCTGGCCGGTGGTGGCGCCGGCGAAGGCGGTGCGGGCGTAGAGCGTCCCGCCGAAACGGCGGAAGTCGAGCAGGCCTTCTGGGGTGCGGTTGAAGGTGACGCCCATGCGGTCGAGCAGGTCGATGATGCCGGGCGCGGCCTCGCACATGTCCTTGACCGGCGGCTGGTTGGCCAGGAAGTCGCCGCCGTAGATGGAGTCGTCGAGGTGCTTCCAGGTGGAGTCGCCCTCGCCCTTCAGGTTTTTGGCGGCGTTGATGCCGCCCTGGGCGCAGACGGAATGCGAGCGCTTCACGGGGACGATGGAGAACAGGTCCACGTGCCCGCCGGCTTCGGCGATCTTAATGACGGCGGAGAGTCCCGCCAGCCCGCCGCCCACCACGATGATCTTGGGAGCCTTCGCCATGGGGTCAGAGGGACTTCATTTTGCGGGAGCCTTCTCCACCGCTTGGGCCGCGGGCTTCTCGATGGACTGCTGCGGCCAGCGGAAAAAGGAGCGCACGGTAAAGAGTCCGACGGAAATGAACAGCAGCGCGATCCCGAAACAAACCACGCCAAAATGCCGGCGCGCCTTCTCGCCCACGGTGATGCCCCACTTGGCGGCGAACAGCCACAAGCCGTAAGCGAAGTGCCAGGAGGCGGCGACCACGCCCACCACGTAGAAGGCGACCACCCAGGGGTCCTGGAAGGAAAGCTGCACCTTGCCGAAGGCCGCGTTCGGGTTCTCGAACAGGCTGACGCCGGTGAAGCGCATCTCCCAGGTGTGAAAGAGGATGTAGGCGAAAGCGACGCCGCCGGTCCAGCGCTGCGCGGTGTACATCCAATTGCCGGTCCAGGGATACTCGGCGACGTTCGACTCGCCGCGATACCAGATGTAAAAACCGTAGAGCGCGTGAAACAGGATGGGGATGTAGATGCCGAAGATCTCCAGCAGGAGGGTGAAGGGGAGGCTGGTGAGGAACTTGACCTGGGCGCCGTAGGCCTGGGGCCCGTTGGTGGCGAAGGCGTTGGAGATGAAGTGTTCCACCAGGAAGGCGCCCACGGGGACGATGCCGCTCAAGGAATGCAGGCGGCGCAGGAGGAAGGAGTGGCCCTGGCCGGCGCGCAGGGGGGCCACGCCGGGGCGGACTTTGACGGCCGCGGGAGAAGCGACAGAACCCATGCCGGGTGGTTTCCTCAGACTTTCAGGGTGAGATGCCAACTCGCGATTATCTTTTCCCGCTTGCGTCGAAGTCAAGGAAGGGCTGGCGCCGCTCCGGGAAGGGAGACCTGTTTTTGCTGAAATCGGCGCCAGCAGGCTTGTGCGCCCGGGCGCTCTGGATATAATGAGCGGCTCAGCCCGGCCAGGAGGCACGGACGATGGCTACACCGATACTGGCGTTCGCGCAGATCGCCACAGAGTGCGAGGCGGAAGGACTCAGCCCCAAGAACGGCGAGCGCATCGCCGGGGAGCTGGCCAAGACCTTCGGGGTGCATCCCGAGGAAGTGGGCATCATGCGGGTGGAGAGGGCCAGCCTGGTGTTCGTGTTCCCCCCGAAGCTGCACAACGTGGGGAGCATCCCCATGAACACCGCCAACTCGGTGGCGGCGCGGACGGCGACCAGCAAGCGCGCCGAGATCATCAACAACTTCGCCCAGGCCAAGCACGCCAGCGTGTTCGAGGCGGTAGAACTGGGCGACGTCCCCAAGCATATCCCCGGGGAGAAAGCCTCGGAGAAGCAGCAGCACGTGATCCAGAAGCTGATGTCGGTGCCGGTGATGGGGCCGGCGGGAGCGGTGGGTGTGATGCAGATCTGCCGCAAGGGAACGTCGGCGCCGTCGGCGGGACTGGACTTTACTCCTGCCGACCTGCAGAAGCTGGTCAGCCTGGCCGGCGCGCTGGCCAAGTGCTTTAAGTAAGCAGCAATCAGCACTTGGCAATTAGCATTTAGCCGCCCGATTCCTCTGCCGGGTTGCTTCGATACCAATCCAGAAACTTCCGAAACGCTGCGCCGCGGTGGCTGACCGCGGCTTTTTCTTTGGGCGCGAGTTCCGCGAAGGTCTTGCCCAACTCAGGGAAATAGAAGAGCGGATCGTAACCAAACCCTCCCTCACCCCGGGGCGCGCGGGCGATGACGCCGGCCGCCTGGCCGCGGAAGACGGCGAGCGCCCGGCCGTCGCGGGCGGCGGCGAGGACGCAGACGAAGCGGGCGACGCGCGCCTGGTCGGGTAGGTCCTTGAGCTCGCGCAGCAGGCGAGCGCTGTTAGCCTGGTCGTTTGTTGTGCTCGCGGGCAGGACCGAGGCCGGGGATTCATCGGCGGCGTAGCGGGCGGAGCGCACGCCGGGAGCGCCGGCGAGGGCCTCCACCTCGAGGCCCGAGTCGTCGGCCAGAACCAGCTTGCCCGGCGCCAGCCGGCTGTAGTGCTCGGCCTTTTTGCGCGCGTTCTCCTCGAAGGTAGCGCCGTCTTCGACCGCGGCGGGAAGGGAAGCGAAGCCGGGCAGGGGCAGGACCTCGACCTCCCCGGCGGCGGCGGCGAAGTCGCGCAGCTTCCCGGGACTGGAGGTGGCGATGAAGACGGGGCGCACTCCGGGGATTCTATGGGCAGGCGCGGCAAATGGCGACTCTCCACCGGCAGAGGCCGCTGATTTCCTGCTCCCCTCTTGCCACTTCGCGCGTCCAAGCCTTTTAATAGCTCCCCTGGAACCCCACTCTCAAGGAGACCCCATGTCGCTGACCCTGCGGTTGCGCTCGCTGGTTGTGACGCTGGTCCTGGCCCTGTTCTCTGTTTCCGCGGTGGCCCAAACCGCGGCCAAGGCGTCCAGCGCCCCCACCCTCCGCTATGAGAAGTACAAGCTCAAGAACGGGCTGGAGGTGATCCTCTCCCAGGACCACCGGCTGCCCATGGTGGCGGTGAACCTTTGGTACCACGTGGGTCCGGCGAACGAGCGGGCGGGGCGCACCGGCTTCGCGCACCTGTTCGAGCACATGATGTTCCAGGGTTCGAAGCACATCGGCGACGACCAGCACTTCAAGATGCTGGAGGGCGCCGGGGCCAGCGACATCAACGGCACCACCGACTTCGACCGCACCAACTACTTCGAGACCCTGCCTTCGAACCAGCTGGAACTCGCGCTGTGGCTGGAGAGCGACCGCATGGGCTACCTGCTGGACACGCTGGAGCAGGCCAAGCTGACCAACCAGATCGACGTGGTGCGCAACGAGCGCCGCCAGGGAGTGGAGAATCCTCCCTACGGGCTGGTGGAGGAAGGTCTGTTCCACGCGCTTTATCCCAAGGACCACCCGTATTACGCGTCGGTGATCGGTTCGCACTCGGACCTGGAGGCGGCGCAACTGGCCGATGTGCGCGACTTCTTCCGGCAGTACTACGCGCCCAACAACGCCAGCCTGGCCATCGTGGGCGACTTTGACACGGCCCAGGCCAAGGCGCTGGTGGAGAAATACTTCGGCTCCATCCCCGCCGGCCCGGCGGTCGAGCCTATCGCCGCCACCACGCCGCCCATCACCTCCGAGCGCCGGATGACGGTCGCCGATAAAGTGGAACTGCCGCGCATCTACGTGGGGTGGATCACCTCGCCTATCTACAAGGCGGGCGACGCGGAGATGGAATTGCTGGCGCGCATCCTGGGCGAGGGCAAGTCCAGCCGCCTGTACAAGCGGCTGGTGTACGACGACCAAATCGCGCAGGACGTGACTGCCACCCAGTACTCGCTCATCCTGGGCTCGGCGTTCTACATCCAGTCCACCGCCAAACCCGGGGTGAAGCTGGAGCAGATCGAGAAGGCCATCGACGAGGAGCTGGACAAGCTGCGCAAGGACGGTCCCACGCAGGCGGAGGTGGACGCGGCGCGCAACGTGACCGAGAGCCGCATCATCCGGCGGCTGGAGACGCTGGGCGGATTCGGCGGCGTGGCCGACCGCTTGAACCAGTACAACCACTACCTGGGCGACCCCGGCTACCTGGGCCAGGATCTGGCCCGCTACGATGCGGTCACCCCGGCCTCGGTCCGCAAGTACGCGCAGGAG
>CBRAFF010000158.1:0-4787 GCA_967755155.1 uncultured bacterium | reverse complement strand
CCGACCTGGCCAACGACCTGGGCAACCTCTCCAGCCGCACCCTGACCATGGTCGCGCGCTACTTCGAAGGAATCGTTCCCGCCGCCGGCAGACCCGCACCCGGAGAGAAGGCCATCGCCAAGACCGCCGGCAAAGTCATCAAGGAATTCCACGCGCACTTTGACGCCTTCGAGTTTTCTCGTGCGCTCGAATCCGCGTGGTCGCTGGTGGGCGCGGTGAACAAGTACCTGGTGGAAGCCGAGCCCTGGGCGCTGGCGGAAAAGCCCGACAGGCCCAGCCGCGCCCGGCTGGCTACGGTGCTCTACACCGCCGCCGAGGCACTGCGCCTGGTCACGGCGCTGGCCCATCCCGTGATGCCCGAATCCACCGCGCGCATCTGGAAGCAGATGGGACTGGGCGACATCGCCCGAGTGCGCCTCGACCGCCTGGCCTGGGGCCAGCTCAAAGCCAAGACGCGGCTGGGAAAAATCGAAGGTGTCTTCCCGCGCGCCGACAAATCCGCCATCGAAAGGATGCAGAAAATGGAAGACGAACGCTCCACGAACGCACCCGCAGCAGCGCCAAGGACCGAGCCTCCTGCGGCCACAGCCGCTTCACCCGCCAAGCCGGCGGCGGCAGCTCCCTCCGACGGCAAGATCTCCATCGACGATTTCGCCAAGGTCGAGATGCGCGTGGGCCAGGTGAAGGTGGCGGAGCGCGTTCCCAACACCGACAAGCTGCTGCGCCTGGAGGTAGACATCGGAACGGAAGTGCGCCAGGTGGTGGCGGGCATCGCCGAGACGTATGCGCCGGAGGCGCTCATCGGCCGCAAAGTCGTGCTGGTAGTGAACCTGGCGCCGCGCAAGCTGCGCGGCGTGGAATCGAACGGCATGATCCTGGCCGCCTCGGTCGGCGAGAAGGGCTCGCCCGTGCTCGCCGGCTTCCTCGAAGACGTGCCGGTGGGAGCCCGGCTGAAATGATTGCCACAGAGGCACAGAGACACAGAGGGGATTTGGGCTCAGGATTTCTCCGTGCCTCTGTGTCTCTGTGGCTGAAATGTTCGTAGATTCTCACGCGCACCTGGAGATGCCGGAGTTCGACGCCGACCGCGAGGCTGTGCTGGAGCGCGCCCGCGCCGCCGGGGTCGAGACCATTGTGGCCATCGGCTCGGGCACCGGCCCGGGCTCGCTCGACTGCGGCATCCAACTCGCCGAGCAGCACCCGTGGATCTACGCAACCGTCGGCATCCATCCTCACGAGGCCAAGCTGGCCGACGAGGGAGACTTCGCCGAACTCGCGAAACTGGCGCGCCATCCCAGGGTCATCGCCTGGGGCGAGATCGGCCTCGATTATTTCTACGACCACTCGCCGCGCGAGGTGCAGCAAACTGTCTTCCTTCGCCAGATGGAGCAGGCGCGCGCGGCCAAGCTGCCCATCGTCATCCACTGCCGCCCTTCCGCCGACAGCGAGAATGCCTGGGACGACTGCCTGGCGCTCTTGGGCGAGCATTGGGCCGCGAGCGGCCTGGGCGGCATCCTGCACTGCTTTACCGGGAGCCTGGCCCACGCGCGCGCGGCGCTGGAGATGGGCTTCCTCATCTCCTTCGCCGGGAACGTCACCTTCGCCAAGGCGGAGAACATCCGGCAGGCGGCGCGCGAGTTGCCCCTCGACCGCATCCTGATCGAGACCGATTCGCCCTTCCTGGCGCCGGCGCCGCACCGCGGCAAGCGCAACGAGCCCGCCTTCGTCGCCCAAGTCGCGGCCAAGATCGCGGAGCTGCGCGCCCTGACGGCCGAGGAGGTCGGCGAGGCCACCCGCCAGAACTTCCATTCTTTCTTTAAGCTGTGAAATCTCTGCAAACCGCCGTCGCGTCTGGCCTGTGGGCTACACTAGAGCACCCGGCACCGAGCCATGGCTGAAAACTCCTTCGACATCGTGAGCAAGGTCGACCTGCAGGAGGTCTCGAACGCCATCCAGCAGGCGCTCAAGGAAGTACACACGCGCTTCGACCTGAAGGACTCGAAGTCGAACATCACGATGGACGGCAAGGAGGCCATCGTCATCAGCTCGGCCGACGAGTACAAGCTCAAGGCGGTGAACGACGTCCTGCAGCAGAAGCTGGTGAAGCGCGGCGTGCCGCTGCGCGCTCTGAACTACGGCGCGGTGGAGCCGGCGGCGGGTTCGTCCGCGCGCCAGCGCATCACCATGCAGCAAGGCATCCCCATAGAAAAGGCGCGGGAGATCGTGAAGGCCATCAAGGACTCGAAGAAGAAAGTGCAGGCCTCCATCCAGGCGGACGTGGTGCGGGTGAGCGGCAAGGACCGCGACACGCTGCAGGAGATCATGGCCATGCTGCGGGCTCGCGATTTCGGCATCGACATGCGCTTCGATAACTATCGGTCGAACTAGCCTCCAGGAGAACGAGAACATTTTGGCCACACCAGCCACATCGTCGGCGCGCGAGGTCTTCGAGCTGCTGCGCGAAGACCTGGCGGCCATCGAGCGCGAGTTCGGGCGCGACACCGTCTCCGGCGTCCAGGCCATCACGGAGATCGGCGAGTACCTGCGCGAGGGCGGCGGCAAGCGCATCCGCCCGGCGCTGCTGCTGCTGGCGGCCAAGCTTTTCGACTACAAGGGCCGCGGCGCCATCCGCCTGGGCGCGGTGGTGGAGATCATCCACACCGCCACTCTCGTCCACGACGACATCATCGACGAAGCCCAGACGCGCCGCGGCCGTCCCGCCGCCAACACCCAGTGGGGCAACTCCAAGTGCGTGCTGGCCGGCGACTGGCTCTACATGCAGGCCTTCAAGATCGCGGTGCAGGAGCGCAACTTCAAGGTCTTGGACGTCCTCATCGAACTGACCCAGCAGATGGTGGAGGGCGAGCTGCTGCAGATCGAGAAGCTCGGCCGCCTCATCTCGCTCAACGAGCACCTCGACCTCATCCATCGCAAGACGGCGTGCCTGTTCTCGGCGTGCATGCGCCTGGGCGCCATCCTGGGCGGGGCCACGGAAGAGGAGGAGCGCAAGCTGGGCGAATACGGCCGCAAGGTCGGGCTGGCCTTCCAGATCGTGGACGATGTGCTCGACCTGACCGCCTCGGAGGACGTCCTGGGCAAGCCCGTGGGCAGCGACCTGCGCGAGGGCAAGGTCACCATGGCGGTCATCCACGCCCTCGAACACTGCACCAGCGAGGAGCGCGCGCTCATCGAGACCGTGCTGCGCGAGGGCGCGTTCCAGAGCGTCGCACTGCCGCAGGTGCTCGCCATCCTCAACCGCTACGGCTCCATCGAAGCCGCCACCACCCTGGCCAACCAACTGGCCCGCGAGGCCCGCGACGGCGTGAGCAACTTCCCTGACTCCGAGTTCAAGCGCGCCCTGCTCTGGGTGCCGGACTTCGTGGTGGCGCGCGAGAAGTAGCGCCCTCTCCTCATTATTCTTTCCCTGGGTTATTTTTCCCGGGGTCATCCCGATCCCGCGAAGCGGGAGAGGGACCTGCTTTATACTGCCATCGAAATGCCCACGGAAGTCGAGATCAAATTCCTCATCCCCGACCTCAAGCGGCTCACGCGCGCGCTGCGCGCGGCGGGATTCCGGATGACGGAGCGCCGTGCGCTCGAGATGAACGTCCTCTACGACCTGCCGGACCAGGTGCTGAGGAAGCGCGGCGAGTTGCTGCGGCTGCGCCAATACGGCAAGTTCTGGCTGCTGACCCACAAGGGCCGCGGCACGGTGGGCCGGCACAAGTCGCGCACCGAGACCGAGACCGCGATCGCCGCCGGCGAGCGCATGGACGCCATCCTGCGCGCCCTGGGCTTCGAGCCCACCTTCCGCTATGAGAAGTTCCGCACCGGCTGGAGTGACGGCAAAGGCCACGTGCTGGTGGATGAGACGCCCATCGGGAATGTAGGGGAGATCGAGGGTCCGCCGCAGTGGATCGATCGCACGGCGCGGGCCCTGGGCGTCGCGCCGCCCCGCGATTACATCACCGACTCCTATGTCGCGATGTTCTTCGCCTGGAAGGCGCGCACCGGCAGCCCGGCGGAGGAAATGACTTTCCGGGCGGTCCGCAAAAAGCGTTAGGCGGCCATGCCGCAGCACTTCTTGTACTTCTTGCCGGAGCCGCAGGGACAGGGGTCGTTGCGACCCACCTTGGCGCCGGAGCGCACCACCTGCTGCACCGGCTGGTAGTCGCCGGAGCCCGCCAGGCGCGCCTGCTCCAACTCGCGCTGTTTCTTGCGCTGGAACTCGGCCTCCAGTTCGTCGATGGAGGTGGCGCGCGGCCGCCGCGCCGGGCGGCTCTCCGCCGCTTCGCCCGGAACGCTCGCCGGCTCGCCTCCCCCTTCTTCCGCCGCTACCACCTGCATCAGGTAGAGCGTGCGCACGGTCTCTTCCTGGGAGCGCCGCATCATCTCCTCGAACACCTGGAAGGACTCGCGCTTGTACTCGACCAGCGGGTCGTGCTGCGCGTAACCGCGCAACCCGATGCCCTCCCGCAGGTGGTCCATGGAGAGCAGGTGGTCTTTCCACTGGGTATCGAGGATGCTGAGCATGATCATGCGCTCGTGGTAGCGCATGGCATCGGGCCCCAGCAGCTTCTCCTTGGCCTCGTAGCGCTGCTTGAGCTTTTCGAAGATGGTGTCGCCCAGTTCCTGACGGCCCAGCTCTTCCAGCTTCACGCCCTCGGCGGCCAGGTCCACGCCGAAGCGGGTGAAGACCTGCTTCTTGAGGCCACCGGTGTCCCAGTCGTCGGGATGAGATTTTTCCGGGGCGTACTGCTCCAGCAGTTCGCTGAGGAGGGCGGCCA
>CBRAFF010000157.1:0-4796 GCA_967755155.1 uncultured bacterium | reverse complement strand
AGTTCCTGCTCATCATCAAGACCACGGGCGCAGCCTACGAGCGTGTCCGCGACCTGATCCGCCTGCTGCACTCCTACGAGCTGCCGGAGTGCGTGCAGCTCTCCATCGAGGACGGCTTGCCCAAGTACCTGGAGTGGATTGGGGAGTCGGTGGAGTGATTCTGTAGGTGCGGGCGACCCCGCCCGCACGCGCGGCCGAGTCGGCCGCGCCTACAGCTAGATCGCCGCGAGCGCGTGGTCGAGGTCGGCGAGGATGTCGTCCACGTCCTCGATGCCCACCGAGATGCGCACCATGCCGTCGGTGATGCCGATGGCTTTTCTTCCCGCCGGGCCCAGCGCCGCGTGGGTCATGGTGGCGGGATGGGAGATCAAGGTCTCCACGCCGCCCAGCGACTCGCCCAGCGAGCACACCCGCACCCGCGCCAGCATGCGCTTGGCGTTCGCCAAGGACCCCGTCTCAAAGCTGATCATGGAGCCGAAGCCGGACATCTGCCGCTTGGCCAGCGCGTGCTGCGGATGCGAGCGCAGCCCCGGGTAAAACACGGCCTTCACCTTCCTGTGTTTGTCGAGGAACGCGGCGACGGCGCGGCCGTTGGCGTCGTGCTGTTCCATGCGCACGGCCAGGGTCTTCACCCCGCGCAGCACCAGCCAGCACTCGAAGGGCGAGAGGATGGCGCCCGCCGATTTCTGGATGAAGGCGAACTTTTCCGCCTGGCTCTTGCGGGTGCAGATGATGGCGCCGCCCAAGCCGTCGCTGTGCCCGTTCAAGAACTTGGTGGTCGAGTGGATGACCATGTCCGCGCCCAAGGCGATGGGTTGCTGGAAGTAGGGCGACATGAAGGTGTTGTCCACCACCAGCTCGGCGCCGTGGCGGCGGCAGATGCGGCTGATGGCGCGGATGTCGCTTACCGACATCAGCGGGTTGGTGGGCGTCTCCACGTAGACGATGCGGGTCGAGGGGCGCAGCGCGCGCGCGACGTTCTGCGCGTCCGAGGTATCCACGTAGGAGAACTGCAGGCCGTAGTTGGCCAGGATCTGGTTGAACAGCCGGGGCACGCCGCCGTAGACGTTGTGCGAGCAGATGATGTGGTCGCCCGCCTTGAGCGTGGTGCACATGGCGTTGATGGCGGCCATGCCGCTGGCGAAGACGTGCGCCGAGCGCCCGCCCTCGAGCGCGGCCAGATTTTGCTCCAGCCGCGTGCGCGTCGGGTTCGAGACGCGGGCGTACTCGTATCCCTTGTGCTTGCCGATGCCCTGCTGCACAAAGGTGGAGGTAGCGAAGATGGGAACGGTGACCGCGCCTGTGGAGGGGTCGGGCTCCTGGCCGGAGTGGATGGAGCGAGTGGCGAAACCGGCGGCTTTCTTGCCTTTTTTCATGGGGATCAAGCCTGATTGAATCATTGAATCAGTCAGTCAATGAATCATTCCTTTGGATCTCGGCGCTCGTTGATTCCAATGACTCAATGATTCAATGATTCAATTGTCTCAAATGCCACCCTCGAAAATTCCCTTCGACAGATACCGTTCGGCCGAATCCGGGATCATGGTGACCACGCGCTTCCCTGCTCCCAGCCGCTTGGCGATCTCTACGGCGGCATGGACGGCAGCGCCGCCGCTGGAGCCGGCGAGCACGCCCTCCTGCGCGGCGAGCTGTTTCACCATGTCGAAGGCTTCGGTGTCCTGGACCATCAAGACCTCGTCCGCGACGCTGGCATCGAAAGTCTTGGGGATAAAGCTGGCGCCGATGCCCTCCACCTTGTGTTCGCCCGGCTGCCCGCCGCCCAGCACCGAGCCCTGCGACTCGACCGCCACCGTCAGCACGCGGGGCAGGCGCTCCTTCAGGAAGCGCGCCACGCCGGTGAAGGTTCCGCCGGTGCCCGCGCCCAGGACCACGGCGTCCACGCGCCCCTGCATCTGCTCGAAGATCTCGCGGCCGGTGGTCTCGTAGTGGTAGTCGGGGTTGGCCTGGTTCTCGAACTGCGCGCACATGAACGAACCGGGGATGGAGGCGGCGATCTTCTTGGCGCGGGTGATGGCGCCCAGCATGCCTGCGGCGTCCGGGGTGCGTTCGACCTCGGCGCCCAGGGCCCGCATCACCTTGACCTTTTCCTCGGCGAAGCGCTCGGGCACGCAGAAGATGACGCGGTAGCCGCGGTTCACCCCGATGAGCGCCAGCCCGATGCCGGTGTTGCCGGCGGTGGCTTCGATGAGCGTGGCTCCCGGCTGGAGCTTTCCCTCTTCCTCGGCACGGCGGATCATGCCGATGGCGGCGCGGTCCTTCACGCTGCCCCCGGGGTTCAGGTATTCCAGTTTGGCGAAGACTTCGGCGGCGCCCGCCGGCACCACGCGCCGCAGGCGCAGCATGGGAGTCTCGCCCACCAGTTGGGTGATGTCGTCGGCGACACGCAGGTGGGCGGCTTCGGCGGTTTTCATTCCGTGTACAGACTACGGGAGCGGCGGGAAGACCGTCAATCGCTTCGCGCACAGTGCCTTGTGACTTGATATGCTAGCGGCGGGATGACGCGCAGTGGTCTAGTCCGCGCCGGCTTTGCCGCCGTCTTTCGCCGTCCGGCGGTGGTGGCGGCGGAGATCGCGTGGCGCTGGAGCTTCGGCGTGGCCGCCGGAGCCCTGGTGCTGGTCGCCGCCATGCGCTTCCTCAACAGCCTGACGGTCTCCGACGCCGACCTGTTTGCCCTGCGCACCCGCGTTCCCGAGCTCATCGCCGAGGCGCTGCTGCGCATCTTCCAGGGCTCGGGGCCGCGCCTGCTGCGGCTCATCCTCATCGTGACCCCGGCCATCTCCCTGCTCTGGATCCTGGCCGCGGCCGTAGGACGCGTGGCCACCCTGCGCGTCCTTATCCAGGACGCGCCCGTCTCGTTCACTAAGCGGCACGACATCCGGGCGTTGCTGGGCGCGAACCTGCTGCGCGTCGTGGTGACGCTGCTGGGACTGATGGCCATGGTGGGCTCGGCCATCGTCGCCGGCTTTGCCGCCAACCTCACTGCCGAGCCCAGCATCCTGCTCTTCAACGCGGTCTTCCTGGGATTGCTGTTTCTGGTGAGCCTGTCGTGGTCCACGCTGAACTGGTACTTCTCGCTGGCGCCCATCTTCGTGGTGCGGGACAACCGCGGCACCTTCGCCGCGGTGGGCGACGCGGTGCGCCTGGTGCGGCGGCGCGGCGGCGACTTCACCGGCGTCGGCCTGCTCTACGGCCTGCTCAAGCTGTTCGTTATCGGCGTGGCCACCGTGGTGTCGCTGGTTCCGCTCGCCTTCATCGCCGAGTGGCCGTGGGAGGTCACCACCCTGGTGTTGGTGGGGATCAGCCTGGCGTACTTTGCCTTTGCCGACCTGCTTTATGTCGCGCGCCTCGCCAGCTACGTGGCCATCGCGGCGCCGGAGCACAGCCCGCAGCCGGCGGCTAGCAGTCCGCAGCCGGTCACGCCCGCAGCCGCGGCGACCAGTCCAGCCACACCTCATGGCGAGACCGTAAGCCCCAGCTAGAGCGTGTCTTGGGGTGGCGCAGGCCTTCAGCCCTGCACATTAGGGTGACGGCGGCAAGCGGCTTTCGCCGCTGAGGAACTTCAGGGGCTGAAGCCCGGATTATTTTCCGCCTTTGATGCAACGCTGAAGCGCTGTTCCACCCCAAACCAGCTGCTTATTGCTAATTGCCGTGATTTCTGAGAAAGTGGGATGTGGACGCCCACTCCATCGTCATCCTCGACTTCGGTTCCCAGTACACCCAGCTCATTGCCCGCCGCATCCGCGAACAGAACGTATTTTCGGTTGTCCTGCCCTGCACTGCGCCGCTCGACGAAGTAAAAAGCTACGCGCCCGCGGGCATCATCCTCTCCGGCGGACCCTCGTCGGTCTATGACGCCGACGCCCCGCCCGCCGACGAGCGCGTCCTCGCGCTGGGCCTGCCAGTGCTCGGCATCTGCTACGGCTTCCAGTACATGGCCCACAAGCTGGGCGGCAGAGTCGTGCCCGCGAAAAAGCGCGAGTACGGCCACGCCCAGGTCGAGGTGCTGGATAACTCGCGCCTGTTCAAAGACTTACCCAAGACGCTCCAGGTCTGGATGTCGCACGGCGATGAGGTCCTGGAGCCGCCCGCGGGCTTCAAGCGGGTGGGCAAGTCGGACAGCGGCCTGGCCGCCTTCGAGAACGCCGACCGCAAGATATGGGCCATCGCCTTCCATCCCGAGGTCCACCACACCAAGCGCGGCACCGACCTGCTGAAGAACTTCGTCTTCGACATCTGCCAGGCCAAGCCCGACTGGACGGCGCAGCACTTCATTGACGCTGCGATTGCGGACGTCCGCAAGACCGTGGGCCAGGGCCGCGCCATCTGCGCCCTCTCCGGCGGCGTGGATTCTTCCGTAGCCGCGACTCTAGTGCATAAGGCGATCGGCGAGCGGCTGACTTGCGTCTTCGTCAACAACGGGGTGTTGCGCAAGAACGAGTTCCAGAAGGTGCAGGACAAGCTGCGGCAGTTGGGACTGAACCTCATCGCGGTGGACGCGAGCGAGCGCTTCCTGAAGAAGCTGGCGGGCGTCACCGACCCGGAGCAGAAGCGGAAGATCATCGGCGGGGAGTTCATCGCGGTGTTCGAGGAGGCTGTTGCTTCTTACATCCCGAGCGTAGCGAGGGAGCCCTACCCTCAGGGGAAAGTCGCCGACAAGGTAGGGATTCCTCGGCCTTCGGCCTCGGAATGTAAAGAACAACCGGAGATGCAACCGGTCGAATTCCTGGTGCAGGGCACGCTCTACCCGGACGTCATCGAATCGCGCTCGGTGCGCG
>CBRAFF010000156.1:0-4838 GCA_967755155.1 uncultured bacterium | reverse complement strand
CGAGCTGCGCGTCTCCATCCCCGATTCCATCTTGCAACGCATGGGCCGCGCCTCCGGCGCCGAGGCCGCCCGCGCCGAGGGCGTCGCCATCGCCCGCGAGATGCTGCTCGCCGTCCGCGCCCTGGTCCAGGGCGTGCAGGTCTCGGCTCCCCTCGGCCGCTACGCCGCCGCCGTCGATGTGCTCGACGCCCTGGGCTCCGCCCGCTCCCCTTCCTCGAAACCGGCGAACCAGAGACCACGGCTTTAGCCCCGGTCTGTGGAAAAGTTGCCCCTCGGACCTGCAGCAAACGGCAGTAAAATGCCGCGTACGGAGCGAATCCTTGCCCAAGTTCGAAGAGAGCCTGTCGCGCCTGGAAAAAATCGTGGACGAGCTGGAAAAAGGCGACATTCCGCTCGACAAGTCGCTGGCTCTCTTCGAGGAAGGCATTCAGCTCTCCGGCTCCTGCCGCAAGGAGCTGGAGGCGGCCGAGGGCAAGGTCGAGATCCTGCTCAAGCAGAACGGGAAACTTCAGGCCGAGGCGTTTGAGGGGGCCGGAGAGAGATCCGGTTCTTCGAAGAAAAAATAGTGCCGGGCATGCTCCCGGATTTCCGCCACCCGCGGGATCCGGAGCCCTTCCCTGCGCCGCGCATGGCATGATGCGGGGCGCTCGACGACGGAGGGTTTCCCCATGCTGCCGCTGACCGCAGTGGTCGTGCAAAGCGACCCGGAATCCGCCGCCGCCCTGGCGCGCTCCCTCGTGCGCCACTTCCACACCGTTCGTGTGGCCGGCTCGCTCGAGGAAGTCCGCGCCGCCATCCCTCGCCACCGCGCCGACTTCGCCGTCGTAGACTTGGAGCTGGTCGGCATGGCCGCCATCCAGCAGCTGCGCCGCGATTTTGCTTCGCTCTCCATCGTCTGCACCCACCGCCTGCCCGATGAGAATCTCTCTACCTCCGCCCAGGCCGCCGGCGCCCTCGACTGCTGCCACGTCTCCGACGTCCGCAGCATCGTCCTCGCCGCCATGCGCCAGCCCGCGGTCACTCGCCCCGGCGCCGCCTAGCGCCGGGTAGCGCCGGCGTCTCGCCGGCAACCGTGTCGTCGCACTTTCCTGCGACTGTGTGGCACAAGCGTCCTCGCCTGTGCGGTTTTCACCGTAGCGCCGGCGTCTCGCCGGCTGTCCGGCGGGCGTCCCGCCCGCCTTCCCACTCCTCCCCTCTGAAAGAGCGTCGTCCTGGCCCGCTCCTTGCGGGCGAAGGATCTATGCATTTGATTTCGACTGTCATCCTGAGCGAGGCCGCAGGCCGAGTCGAAGGACCCCTACCCCGCCCACCGCGAACCATGCACCAGGGCATTCTCCCGGCGCCGCTCCCCTGTCATCCTGAGTCCCGCCCTGCGGGACGAAGGACCTTGCGTTTGCCTTTGACTTTCAATCACCCGATGGCCCGATGGCCCGATCACCCGATTCCCCCACCCGATCACCCGATTCCGACTTGTTATACTCACCCCTTCATGCTCCCCGCCGCCCTCGAATCCGGCCGCCAGCGCACCGACGAAGCCCTCGAGCGCCTGCTCCCCTCGCCGGAGACGCCTCCGACTTCCATCCACCGCGCCATGCGACACAGCGTCTTCGCCGGGGGCAAGCGTCTGCGCCCCATCCTGGCCATGGAAGCGGCGCGCCTTATCGCCGGTTCGCTCCCCGCGGGCATTGAAGATCTGGGCTGCGCCCTGGAGATGCTGCACACCTACTCGCTGGTCCACGACGACCTGCCCGCCCTCGACAACGACGACCTGCGCCGTGGCCAGCCCACCTGCCACAGGGCCTTCGGCGAGGCCACCGCCATCCTGGCCGGCGACGCCCTCCAGACCCTCGCCTACCAGACGCTCTCCCGCCTCCAGTGCCCGCCCGAAGCCCGCGTCCGCATCATCGAAGAGATTGCCACCGGCACCGGCACCATCGACGGCATGATCGGCGGCCAGGTCATGGATCTCGAAGCCGAGCGCACCCGCCCTGACGCCGGAACGCTCGAGTCCATCCACCGCTCGAAGACCGGCGCGCTCATCACCGCGAGCGTAAGCTCGGGCGGCATCTTCGCCGGCGTCCCGCGAAGCGGGACCGAACAGCTGCGCTCGTTCGGTCGCGCCATCGGCCTCGCCTTCCAGATCGCCGACGACGTCTTGGACGTCACCCAGACCTCCGAGCAACTGGGCAAGACCGCCGGCAAAGACACGGCCACCGAGAAGGCCACCTACCCCGCGCTCTTCGGCGTCGAAGAATCCCGCAAGAAAGCGGATGCGCTCGTGGCCTCCGGTTGCGCCGCCCTCGACTCCTTCGGCCCCTCCGCCGACACGCTCAAAGCCCTGGCCCACTTCCTGGTAGAGAGAAAGAAATGACTCTCAGGAGAACTGGCTGCTTCCATTCCTCATTCTTCAATCTGCAATCTTCAATCTGCAATCTCCAATCCATCCCCCGATGACTCAATCACCCGATTCCCTCGCCGTTCTCGCCATCGCCGCCCACCGCGACGACGTGGAGCAGACCTGCGGCGGCACCCTGCTCAAGATGGCCGAGCACGGCCATCGCACCGGCATCCTCGACCTCACCCAGGGCGAGATGGGCACGCGCGGCACCGCCCAGGACCGCGCCCGCGAAGCCGCCGACGCCGCCCGCATCCTGAAAGTAAGCTGGCGCCAGGCCCTCGACCTCCCCGACGGCCGTGTCGAAAACACCTGGGAGAACCGCTTGAAGGTGGCTCGCGTCATCCGCCTCCAGCGCCCCCGCGTCGTCATCCTCCCCTACTGGAAGGGCCGCCACCCCGACCACTACACCACTTCCGTCCTCGGCTACGAAGCCTGCTTCCTCGCCGGCCTCAGCAAACTCGACGTAGGCGCGGGCGACTCGCCCGCGCATCGTCCTTTCAAGATCGTGTACGCCTCGCTCTACCACGACGTCCGCCCCACCTTTGTGGTGGAGATCACCGCGCAATTCGAGGCGCGCCTTGCGTCCATCTACGCCTACAAGTCGCAGTTCACCGACCAGGAAGCCGGCCGCGCCGACTTCCCCGCCCACGACGACATCCGCGACCGCGTCGCCGCCATGGCCCGCTTCTACGGCGCCCTCGCCGGCGTCAAATACGCCGAGCCCTTCGTGCAGAAAGAGGTCGGCCTGGTGGACGACCTCACCGCCATCCCCGTGAAGTCGATCTAGTCGGCCCGCCGTGGTGTGTTTCTTCGGTGGAAGAGCGGGGCTTCAGCCCCGCGTAGAATGCCCTCCTGAGGGGCTTTAGCCCCGGCGTCGCCTCCACTTCCGGTATGCTTTCTGCTTCCAACGGAGAGGGGACCCACCATGCGCTCCACGCAAACCGCCGAGTGGCAGGACCTGGGCCCGGCAAAAGACTTCAAACAGAAGCCCGTGACCGAGGTGCGCCTGGGAAAGACCACGGTCGCCATCACCTGCCGCAAGGGCAAGTTCGGTGCCATCTCCGGCGTTTGCAATCACGTGGGCGGCCCGCTGGGTCAGGGTCATCTCGACGGCGACTACGTGGTCTGTCCCTGGCACCACTACAAATTCCACTGGCGCACCGGCGAAGGCGAGCCCGGCTTCGAGGCCGACCGCGTCCCCAGCTACGAAGTCCGCGAGAAGGGCGGCCGTCTCCTGCTGCGCGCCAAACCGGTGACCACGCGCAACAAGCTGCCGCATCCGCCGCACCCTCTCACCCGCGCCATCCGGCGCGAACAGGGCCCGGTGCGCGTGGTGGGCATCTCTGCCACCGTCATGGACCGCCAGTTCCCCCGCGTCTCGACCTCCGAACTCCTGCTCCAGGCCGCGCTCGACCACGCCGAGAAAGAGCTGGGCTGCGCCACCCGCCTGCTGAAGCTCGACAGCCTCAAGTTCCGCAACTGCGAAGGCTATTACTCCAAGAGCGCCCACGCCTGTACCTGGCCCTGCTCCATCACCCAGATGGATTCCGGCGACCAGATGGACCAGGTGTACGAGGCCCTGGTGCACTGGGCGGACGTGGTGCTGCTGGCCACGCCCATCCGCTGGGGCTCCGCCAGCTCGCTCTACTACAAAATGGTGGAGCGGCTGAACTGCGTGCAGAACCAGATCACCATCCGCGACAACGCGCTCATCCGCAACAAGGTCGCCGCCTTCCTCATCATCGGCGGGCAGGACAACATCCAGGGCGTCGCCGGGCAGTTGCTGGGCTTCTTCTCCGAGCTAGGCTTCCACTTCCCCCAGTTCCCTTACATCGCGCACTCGCGGGGCTGGTCGGCGGAGGACATGGAGAACAACGTGGTCTTCGTCGAGCACAGCCAGGAGCTGCGCACTGGTGCCCGCGACTTGACCCGCCGCGCCGTGGAGCTGGCCCAGGCGCTCATCGCTCAGGACAAGGACTCCGCCAAGGTGTGTCGCCCGGGACGAAAAGCCTTCCGCATGGCCCGCGAAACCGCTTCCTGATGCCGATGGGACGGGCACTTGCTCCCCTCCGCGCCCAAGCGTAGAGTTTCCAGCGACTTCTCTCGCGACCAGGAGGTGGTCTGTGCGTACAGTTCTATCGCTCGTTGCTGTTGTTCTCCTCGGTCTCTCCCTGAGCACCGCGGATACCCGGACGGACTGCATGGCAGCCTGTAACCAGCAGATGAGGAATCAGATCAAGGCTTGCGACGACGCCTACAAGCAGGATGGCAACGCCGCCGCGCGCCGGGAGTGCATGGTGGCAGCGAAAGCCGCGTATGACGCCTGCGTCTCCCGCTGCAGCTAGCCGGAGAGTATCTACAGCTTCAGCGCTACGGCCACGCCATCCCTGAGCGGCAGGACGGTCGTGAACACTTCCTTAGACCCGTAGAGCAGCCGGTT
>CBRAFF010000155.1:0-4852 GCA_967755155.1 uncultured bacterium | reverse complement strand
GGGCAAGGAAGTCATGGTGGGCGGCTCGGCCTACACCGTGCTGGGCGTCGCCAAAAAGACCGGCGACTTCCTGGGTCAGCCGCAGGACACCTTCGTGCGCATTCCCATCACCGTGTTCGTCCGCCACTACAACGTGACCGGGCAGTCCATTTTCATCCAGGTGCAGGCGGCGACGCCGCAGGACATGGCGCTGGCCATGGACGAATCGCGCGTCATCCTGCGCAACCGCTTCCACCGCATGTACAAGGACGACGACGGCTTCTCCATGGCCACCGCCGACACCTTCCTCGACCTGTGGCGCAAGACCACGGCTTCCATCTTCCTGGTGACCATCGCACTGGCCTCCATCGCGCTGGTGGTGGGCGGCGTGGTCATCATGAACATCATGCTGGTCTCGGTGACCGAGCGCACGCGCGAGATCGGGGTGCGCAAGGCGCTGGGCGCGAAGCAATCGGACATCCTGGGACAATTCCTGGCGGAAGCGGTCACGCTGGCCGTGATCGGGGGAGCGCTGGGCATCGGAGGCGGCATCTTCCTGGCCTACCTGGTGTCCTGGTTCTCGCCGCTGCCCGTGGCCATCCGCTGGTGGTCGGTGCTGGCGGCGCTTATCGTGGCCTCTTCCATCGGCATCGCCGCCGGCATCTATCCCGCGCGGCGGGCGGCGATGCTGGACCCGGTGGTGGCGCTGAGGGCGGAATGAACGTCTCCTGGCAAATGTTCCGGCTGGCCTTCGAGCAGGTGCTCAGCCACAAGCTGCGCAGTTTCCTCACCGTGCTGGGCGTGGTCATCGGAGTGATGTCGGTGATCTTCATCGCCGCCATCATCGCCGGGCTGAACGTCACCTTCTCCAGGCAGGTATCCAGCCTGGGCTCGAACATCGTGACCGTGACCAAGCTGCCGCAGTTCGCCTTCCGCTTCCCCACGGAAGAAGAGCGGCAGCGCAAGGACCTGACGCGCGACGATGCCGAGGCCATCCGCCAGGAAGCGAAACACGCCGAGAAGGTGATCTCCGTGCTGGTGCTCGACTTCGAGAAGTTTCCCAACCCCAACGTGCGCTACGGCAACACCCACGCCGCCAACGTGAAGGTGTACGGCGTGGAGCCGGACTACATCAACATCTACGTCTCCAACGTGCGCTCGGGGCGCTTCCTGTCGGAGGCGGACGTGCTGCACCGCACGCCGGTGATGGTGCTGGGCGCGACCGTGGCCGAGACCATGTTCGCCCACCAGGACCCGCTGGGGAAGACGGTGTACTTCGAGAACGACCCCTACGAGGTCATCGGGGTGCTGGAGCGGCGGGGGTCGCTGTTCGGCTTCGACCGCGACAACTTCGTGTGGCTGCCGGTGACCACGTTCGCCAAGCTCCATCCCGAGGCCAAGGACGGGATGATCATCGCCTTGAAGTCGCGCACGCAGGAGGGCATGCCCAAGCTGGTCGACGAGGTGACGGAGATCCTGCGCCGGCGGCGCCACGACGGCTTCCACAAGCCCAACTCCTTCGACGTCGGCTCGCAGAACCAGTTCATCCAGTTCTACGAGCAGCTCACCGGCGGCGCCTACCTGGTGATGCTGGTCATCTCTTCCATCGGGCTGATGGTGGGCGGCATCGGAGTGATGAACATCATGCTGGTGTCGGTGACCGAGCGCACGCGGGAGATCGGAGTGCGCAAGGCCATCGGCGCGCGGCGGCGCGACATCCTCTTCCAATTCCTGCTGGAGGCCATGATGCTCACCGCCTTCGGCGGCGTGGTGGGCATCCTGCTGGCCTCGGGGGTCAGCGCGCTGGTGGACTGGCTCTCGCCCCTGCCCTCGCGCGTCTCCCTCTTCTGGGTGGTGATGGCGTTCTCGGTGTCGGTCTCCGTGGGATTGTTCTTCGGGATGTATCCCGCGGCGCGCGCGGCGCGCCTGGACCCCATCGAAGCCCTGCGCTACGAGTAGGCGCCAGCGCCTTTATTCTTGTGGCCCCCACGCGGTCTCTATTTTGGGCGGGTGCAGCAGCGTCTGCATGACCACGCAATACTGGTCCGTCTTTTGGCGCAACGCGCGCAACTGGTCCTCCGTGGCCTGGGGAGCGACGACGTCGAAGCGAAGCTGGATGCGCTCGAACCCCACCGGCACTTCCTTGGAGATTCCCAGGGTGCCCGCAAGATCCAGATCGCCCTCCACGGCGACCGCGATGCGCTCGACCGGGATGCCCATGGCGGCGGCGACCATCTGGCAGGTGATCTGGGCGCAGGCGGCGAAGGCGCCGAGCAGCAGGTCGCCGGAACAGGCGGCGGTGCCGGCGCCACCGACTCCGGAGTGGGCTTCGGCCTGGTAGACGGCGCGCCCGATGTCCACCGAGCAGGCGACGGGCGCGCCGGTCTGGCTGCCGGTGGCCCGCAGCGTCACCCGCGAAGCCGCGGGATCGCTGCGATAGCGCTCCTTCAGCGGGCGTTGCAGCGAGCGGATGTCCATGACGGCCTCCGGAAACTCCTGTTATCCTAGCAGCGCATCGCCGTTCACATCCTGTCGCAATCCTTCTGCTGAGACTCCATGGCGCTCGCCGCGGGCACACGATTCGGGGCCTACGAGATTCTTTCCCCGCTGGGAGCCGGCGGGATGGGCGTCGTGTACCGGGCCCGGGACACCCGGCTGGGACGCGAGGTGGCGCTCAAGGTCCTGCCCGACCATTTAGCCTGCGACCAGGAGCGCCTGCAGCGCTTCGAGCAGGAAGCGCGTTCCGCCTCGGCTCTCAACCATCCCAACATCGTCACCATCTACGAACTGGGGAAGGTGGACTCCACCTGCTACATCGCCATGGAGTTGGTGGAAGGCGACACGCTGCGACGCCTGCTGGCCGCCGGTCCAGTCCCGCTGCGCAAGATGATCCAGATCGCGGCCCAGGTCGCCGATGGCCTGGCCAAGGCGCATGAAGCCGGCATCCTGCACCGCGACCTGAAGCCGGAGAACCTTATGGTCACGCGCGACGGGCTGGTGAAGATCCTGGATTTCGGCCTGGCCAAGCTGACCGCGCCCCAGGGCGCCGACCCTTCGAGCGCTTCCACCCTGGGCGGCCCCAAGACGGGCAGCGACGTGGTGGTGGGCACGATGGGTTACATGTCTCCGGAGCAGGTGAGCGGCCGGCCGCTGGACTTCCGCTCCGACCAGTTCGCGCTAGGGTTGGTGCTCTACGAGACGGCCGCGGGAAGGCCTGCCTTTCCCCGGGGCTCAGGGGCAGAGATGCTGGCTGCGGTCCTGCGGGATGACCCGGAACCGCTTTCCGCGGTCAACCGCCAGGCTCCGGCGCCGCTCTGCTGGGTGATCGAGCGTTGCCTGGCCAAGGAACCGGGAGAGCGCTACAGCTCCACGCGGGACCTGGCGCGGGACCTGGCAGCGCTGCGCGACCGGTTGTCGGAGGCCCCGGCCCAGCCGGCGGCCGTCCGCCCCAGCAACCTCCCGGCGGAGCGCACCGCGTTCGTCGGCCGCGAAGAGGAAGTGACCCTGCTCGCCGAGCTGTTGCAGCGGCCGGACGCGCAACTGATCACGCTCACCGGCCCGGGAGGCATCGGCAAGACCCGGCTGGCGCTGCAGGCAGCGCGCCAGGTGGCCGAACACTTTCCCGGCGGAACGTATTTCATTCCGCTGGCCGCAGTGCAGGATGCCGCGCTGGTCCCCAGCGTGATCGCTCAGACGCTGGGCTTGCGCGAGTCCGCGGGCCAGCCCCAACTCGAGACCGTCAAGGAGCACCTGCAGAACACCGCGCGCACGCCCACGCTGCTGCTGTTCGACAACTTCGAGCACATGACGGCCGCGGCGCCCACCATGGCCGAACTGCTGACTGCCGGGGCCGGCCTCAAGGTGCTGGCCACCAGCCGCTCGCCGCTGCACGTGTACGGGGAACGCGAGTTCCCGGTGCCGGCGCTCGGCGTACCCAATCCCAAGTCCGCACCGCCATTGGAGGCACTGTTGCGGTATCCCGCGGTGAGGTTGTTCCGGCAGCGGGCCCGCGCCGTGAAGCCCGATTTCGAGATCACGAAAGACAACGGAGCGGCTGTGGCCACCCTCTGCGCTCAACTCGACGGGCTGCCGCTGGCCATCGAACTGGCTGCGGCGCGCATCAAGCTGCTTTCCCCGTCCGCCATGCAGACCCGGCTGGAGAGCCGCCTGCAACTGCTCACCGGCGGCGCCCGCGACCTGCCCGCGCGCCAGCAGACGCTGCGCGGAGCCATGGACTGGAGCTATGACCTGCTGAACCCTGCCGAGCAGAGGCTCTTCCGCCGGCTCTCGGTGTTCGGGGGCGGGTGCACCCTGGAGGCGGTGGAAGCGGTGTGCGACACCAAGCAGGATATTGGCCTGGACATCTTTGACGGCATGGCCTCCATGGTGGACAAGAGCCTGGCCCAGCAGTTGGACCAGGAAGCCGGGGAGCCACGCTACGTCATGCTGGAGACCATCCGCGATTACGGGCTGGAGCAACTGGCAGCCAGCGGCGAGGAGGCGGCGACGCGGCGCGCTCACGCGGCCTACTGTCTGGTACTGGCGGAGGAAGAAAGCGCCAGCGGCGCGGAGGCGGCGGACGCGAAATGGGCCGACCGCTTCGAAGTAGAGCATGACAATCTCCGCGCCGCCCTGGAGTGGCTGACCCAGAATGGGGAGGCGCAATGGGGCATGCGCCTGGGCACCGCCCTGTTTCGCTTCTGGGAGACGCGGGAGCACCTGGCCGAAGGGCGCGACCGGCTGGTGCGGCTGCTGAAGCTCCCGGGCGCCGCAGCCCGGAGCCGGGACCGCGCCCGCACGCTGTTCGCCGCCGGCGTTCTGGCCAGCGCGCAGGGCGACTACGCCTCGGCGCAGGAACTGCTGGAGGAGAGCC
>CBRAFF010000154.1:0-4895 GCA_967755155.1 uncultured bacterium | reverse complement strand
AAGGCGGCCAGGATCAGCGGAAGCCTCTGGGCGACGTAGAAGGGAGTGACGGCCGCAGCGCCGCGCAGCACCGCGATCAACAGGGCCGGGACTTCGTGCAGCAGGCGCGCGGAGAGGACGTTGAATTCGCAGAACAGTCCATAGCGGAGTTGCGGGCGCAGGGGCTTCCACCGGGGCCAGGCGAGGAAGAAGCGGTAGCGAGGATCGATGCGCCGCGTCCAGGCCGTCGCCAGCAGGGCGACCAGCGCCCCTCCGGCCAGGTACCAGGCGGCCACCGCCAGCAAGCCTCCGCCGGCAACCAGAACGATGGCCGTCCCCACCGCCCGCACCACGCTCAGCAGGACCATCAACATGTTCCCGGTCCCGAAGCGTCGCATCCCCTTCAGGACGCTGGAGAGGAAAACGGTCACACGGTCGGCGATGCTGGCGGCTCCCACCAGCGCCAGCAGCATGGGCACCAGTTCCCGGGTGGAGCCCGCGCTCTTGAATATGTCGGGAAGGAAGTAGCCGACCGCCGCCACCGCAAGCGCGCCGGGAACGGCCAGCCAGAAGTTGGCGGAGAACGCCGAGGCGACGAGGTCGGGAGCGGAGTCTTCTTCGCCGGCGCCGATGGCCAGCGAGATCTCCCGCACCATGCTCCACTCCAGGCCGAAATCGGAGAACCAGACCAGGCTGGAGAGGGTCCAGGCCGCGACCCACAGACCGTATCCCTCCACTCCCATGAAGCGGAGCATGATGGGGATCATCACCAGAGCGACGAGCCCGGAGAGCAGTTGGCCCGAGCAGTTCGCGACGCCATCGCGCAGCAGGCGGAGGCGCTCCGCAGCCGGGATGGCGGCGGGCGGGGGAGCAGGCAATGCCGCCGCCGGGGTCGCGGTGGCGGCAGGGGCAGAGTCGTCGAAGGGAACGACCGTATGGCGAAGGTAGAGAGCGGCGCCGGCGAGCATCGCCTTCCCCACCTGCCAGCGACTTACTCCGGGCGGGCGCGGCAGGAAGCCCGGCCGTCCCCAGGGCGAGCCCGCTCCGGACAAGCGGCGCAGGACGTACTGCAGAATCGCGGGAGCGTCCTCCGGATGCCGGGCGAGCAGGAAGGCCACGAAGGCGCTGCCCGCGGTGCGGCTGACCAGGTAACGCTGACCCAGGTCTTCTTCGGCCGCGAGATAGGGGTGATACACCACGGCCTGCGGCGTGTAGATCCCGCGGTATCCCAGCTTGGTCAACGCGAAGTAGAAGTAGTATTCCTCGCTGAGCAGGAGAGGCGCGCCCGGTCCCAGCAGCTGGTGGAAGCCGCCCACGCGCTCGAAGGCGGCGCGCCGCACCGCCATGTTGGCGGCGATCCCGAAGCCGCCGAACAGGCTCAGCTCCAGCCAGCCCGGGGAGTGGCGATCGAGCACGAGCCGCTCCGTGCCTCCGAAGCGCCCGTCGGCGCCCGCGCCGCGGACCACGGCCGCCGCAACTCCCGCGGCGCTCTCTTTGGGCCAGGGCAGGACGTAGCCGGTCACCACGGCGACCTCGGGGTCGGTGAATTCCGCCAGCAGGTGCCGAAGCCAGTCGGGTTCGGGCAGGGCATCGTCGTCCAGGAACACGACGATCTCCGCCTGGCTGTGGGCGGCGCCGGAATTGCGGGCGCGACTGGCGCCGGGAAGAGGCTCAAGCAGATATCGCGCGCCCCAGCGGGCGGCCACCTCTTGCGCTCCCGGCGCGGAGGGCGCGCTGTCCACTACCAGGAGGTCGAAGGCTTTGTGGTCCTGCTCGGTCACGGCCTGCAGCACCCGCCCAAGTTGGGAGACTCGATTCCGGGTGGGAACAACGACCGTGCAGGTGGGCAAGCCGGTTTGCGGGCCGGGCTGGCCCTCACTGTGATTCATAAGCCGGAGGCCGGGCGAGAATAACACAGGCCCGATGTTATAAGTAAGACGCCGGCCGGCGCGACGCCTGCCGGCTCCATCGAGAATCCCGTCATGTGGCAGGTCGTTTCCACTCTCGTCGTTTGTCTCTTCCTCTACTCCCTGGGAGCGGTGGCGGGCGCTCGCTGGTTCCGAGGCGGAGCTCACCCGGCGCCCGGGGCGCTCGACCTGCTCCTCGTGCTTCTGCTTTGCCTTTCCCGCGTCCCCTTGAGTCAACTGCCGCTCACGGGTTTTTCCCAGAAGGCCATCTGGGTCACCGCGATCCTGCTGAGCGGCGCGGCCCTGCGCCTGCTTCCGGGACGCACCATCGAGGGACGAGTCCTGCCGCAGTAGCCGCCTTGCAACCAAGCCATTGAGATGCCCTTGAAATCCTCCCTAGACCGGGTCATGGCGTTCAGCCGTGCCGCCGCCGACTTCCAGGCGCAGCTGGTGCTGATGATGGTGTACTTCACCGTGGTCGCGCCCTTCGGGCTGATCGCCCGGCTTCAGGCAAGGAGCAGGCCCCAACCCTCGCCCGGCTCCCATTGGACCAGCCGCGAGCAGTCCGCTTCTACTCTCGATTCGGTTCGGAGACAGTTCTGATGCACATCCTCGGCATCTCCTGCTATTACCACGATGCCGGCGCCGTGCTGTTGCGCGATGGCTTCATCGTGGCCGCGGCGGAAGAGGAGCTATTAACCCGAATCAAGCACGACTCCGATTTTCCCCAGCGCGCTATCGATTTCTGCCTGCAACGCGCCGGCATCCGCGCCGCGGAGCTCGGCTACGTCGTCTTCTACGAAAAACCTCTGGTCAAGTTCGAGCGCATCCTGACCACCGCGCTCCGGACCTACCCGCGGAGCTCCCAGGTCTTCAGCCACGCCCTGGCGCTCTGGTTCGAGAAGAAGCTGTGGATCAAGAGCCGCATCCTGAAGAGCCTGGGAGTGCCGGCGGACCGCGTGCTGTTCGTGGACCACCACCTATCGCACGCGGCCAGCGCGTTCCTGTGCTCGCCCTTTCGGGAGGCCGCCATCCTCACGGTGGACGGCGTGGGCGAATGGAGCACGGCCACCATGGGCCGCGGCGTCGCCGATTGGGATGGCACCGGCAAGACGGAGATCCACCTCACCCACGAGCTGCGGTTCCCGCATTCTCTGGGGCTGCTCTATTCGGCGTTCACCGCCTTCCTCGGCTTTGAGGTGAACGACGGGGAATACAAGGTAATGGGCATGGCGCCGTACGGCGAACCTCGCTATCTCGAGAAGATCGCCCGGTTGGCGGAGGTCGCCGACGATGGGAGCTTCCGCCTGCGGCTGGAGTACTTCGATTTCCAGCGCTCTACCACCCGGACCTTCGGGCAACGGTTCCTCGACCTCTTCGGAGAGCCGCGGGACGCGGCGGCGGAGTTCATCACCGACCTCACCCATCCCGGCAATGAGGTCCCGCGCGAGCAGGTGGAGCGGAACCAGTACCATGCGGACCTGGCGGCCAGCGTCCAGCGATTCACGGAGGAAGTCCTGCTCAAGATGGCACGCCATCTCCATCGCGAGACCGGGTCGAAGGCGTTGTGCGTGGCCGGCGGAGTGGCGCTGAACAGCGTGGCCAATGGCCGGCTGCTGACGGAGACCCCCTTCACCGACCTGTTCATCCCGCCGGCGCCGGGCGATTCCGGGGGCGCGCTGGGCGCGGCCTTGTACGTATGGCACGTGGTCCTGGGGAAGCCGCGGGCGCACATCCTCGAGGATGCCTACCTGGGCGAGGGCTATGACGCTTCTCAGGTGCAGGCTTTCCTCGAGCAGAATGGGATCGCGTACACCGCTTGCCGCGACGATGCCGAACTGTGCGCGCGCGTCAGCGAAGACCTGGCGGCCGGCCGCGTGGTGGGGTGGTTCCAGGGACGCTTCGAGTTCGGACCGCGGGCGCTGGGCAATCGCAGCATCCTGGCCGACCCGCGCCGCGCGGAGATGAAGGAGATCGTCAACAGCAAAATCAAGTTTCGCGAGCCCTTCCGCCCCTTCGCCCCGGTCATCCTCGAGCGAAGCGCGGGCGAGTATTTTCAGGGGCTCCCCCATCCCGAGCGGCAGTATCCCGCGCGCTTCATGCTGATGGTGCTGCCCTGGAACGACGGGTACGGCGAGAGGATCCCCGCGGTGAACCACCTCGGCACCGGGCGGCTGCAGACCATCCGGCCGGAGTGGAACCCACGCTACTGCCGGCTGGTGGAGAATTTCGAGCAGGCGACCGGAGTCCCGGTGCTGATGAATACCAGCTTCAACCTGCGGGGCGAGCCCATCGTGGCCAGCCCCCTCGACGCCTGGCGCACCTTCAACCGCAGCGGAATTGATATCCTTGTGCTGGAGAACTTCATCGTGAGGAAGCCGGAATGAGCGTGGTGGGCGGACTGAAGAGCCGAGCGGGAACGGTGGGGGAATTGTTCTCCTTCCTCTGGCAGCGCAAGTTCTGGTGGATGATCCCCATCGCCGTGGTGCTGACGATGGTGGGCGTGTTGCTGGCCTTCGCGCAAGGCTCCGCCGCGGGACGGTTCCTCTACCCATTCTTTTGATGTCTCCTCATCCTTCCAAGGACCCGAGCCGGCGCGGCATGGCCGGCGTCAAGGGGAAAGCGGCGCCTACGCTGGTGCCGTTCCCGCGCCTGTTCGCCGTGCTCGGCTACAGCGCGGCCTGCCTCGCGCTGGTTTATGTGCTGGTCGACCTGGCCGGCTATGGCTCGCTGGTGGTTTATTCGCGATACGAACTGCGCAAGCATGGCCTCGAGGGCCGCTGCCGGGGGCGTTCGGGAGGACACTGTGGAAGCTGGATCGGCTTTGACGTGGGCAGCGCCAGCGACATCTACAAGCAGTATCCCTGGGCGGACGAGTTCTGGAAACAGGAGCTGGCGCGGCGCAAGTTGAAGTTGCCCTACTACCCGCTGCGCATGTGGCAGAACGCTCCCTGGCAAAGCGCGCTGACCCACGTGGACCCCACTGCGTGGGGAAACTTTCGCCGTACC
>CBRAFF010000153.1:0-4931 GCA_967755155.1 uncultured bacterium | reverse complement strand
TGCATTTTTAATTTTGCATTGTTCCTTATTCCATCTTCCCCGGCCTTGTCATCAGCTCCAGGATGGCATCCTGGGGCGGCTTGCCCTCGTTCAGGATCTCGTGCATCTGCTCGGTGATGGGCATCTCCACCTGCTTGCGGCGGGCCAGTTCGCGGGCCGCCTGCGTGGTCAGGACTCCTTCCGCCACCATGCCGTGCATTTCGGCGAGGACTTCGGGGAGCTTGCGGCCCTTTCCCAGTTCCACGCCCAGGGTACGGTTGCGGGAGAGGCCGCCGGTGCAGGTGAGGACCAGGTCGCCCATGCCGGCCAGTCCCGCCAGGGTTTCGCGCTGTCCGCCGCAGGCCACGGCCAGGCGCGTGATCTCCGCCAGCCCGCGCGTCATCAGCGCGGCGATGGTGTTGTGTCCCAGTCCCAGCCCCACACAGACCCCGGCGGCGATGGCGATGATGTTCTTGAGCGCGCCGCCCAGCTCCACGCCCACCACGTCCTCGTTGGTGTAGACGCGGAAGTTGGGGTCGCTGAACTCCTGCTGTACCGTCGTGGCCAGCTCCTTGTCGGTGGAAGCGATGGTGATGGCGGTGGGGTCGCCGCGGGCCGCTTCGCGGGCGAACGACGGCCCGCTGAGCGCGCCGATGCGCGGGCGGAGCCCTCCCGGGGCGTTTTCCAGGGAATGGCACGCCACCTCGGTCATGCATGCCGAGGTCCCGCTCTCCAGCCCCTTGGTGGCGCTCACGAAGAGCATCTTCGGATCGAGCGAGCCGGGCATCTGCTCATAGACGCTGCGGCAGTGCTGCGAGGGCACGGCGACCACCACGAACTCCGCTCCCGTCAGCGCCTGCTCCATGCGCGTCACCGGGGTCACCGTCTTCGGTAAAGGGAATCCGGGGAGAAAGCTCTGATTCACGCGCTGCGTGCGGATGGATTCGGCGACCTCTTTCTCGAAGGCCCACAGGTGCACCTGGTGGCGCGCGTTGCGGCCCAGCACCACAGCCAGCGCCGTCCCCCAGGAACCGGCGCCGATGATGGCGATGCGGCTCACGTGCGCCTCCACTGGAAGCGCGGCTCGGAGCCGGCGAACAGGCGGCGCAGGTTCCCATGATGGCGAGCGATGATCAGCGCCGCGGTGGCGCACATCGCGCTCAGGGCGGCGGGCGAGGAGTCGGATGGGCGCGTGAGAAAGGCCAGCACCGGGACCGCCGCCACCGCCACCACCGAACCCAGCGCTACATAGCGGAAGGCGGCCACAATCAGAAGGAAGACGGCCACAGCCGCGAGGATGACCTTGGGCACCAGCAGCAGGAAGGCGCCGGCGCCGGTGGCCACTCCCTTGCCGCCGCGGAACTTCAGCCAGGGAGGGAAGACGTGTCCCGCCACCGCCAGCAGGGCAGCCAGGGCCGCGGCGGGTTGCGCCTGCTCCAGCGCCTCCCAGGAGAATCCGCGGAACGAGCCGCTCTCGAAATAGCCGAACAGGGCCACGGCGGCCAGCACGGCCAGCGCTCCTTTTCCCGCGTCCAGAACCAGGGTCAGCAGCCCGAGTCCCGGCGCCGCGCGTGCCACATTGGTGGCGCCGATGTTGCCGCTGCCCGTCGCCCGGATGTCGTCGCCGCGGAAGGCGCGCACCAGCAGGTAGCCGAAGGGAATCGAGCCCAGCAGGTAGGCCGCGGAAGCAATGATGAAGTAGGTTGCCATCAGGAGAGCGCGAAGCGCTCGACCTTCCGGTACTCGGCCCCGCCCGGCGACAGCTTGCTCTCGTACAGGAAGAACTCGCGGGCGGTCATTGTACCGAAATCGGGCTCCGGGGCACCGGCCAGCTTCTCCTGCAGCTTCTGAAAGCGCGCACTGGGGACATCGCCGGGCCCGCGCTGCGGACGTCCCGAGCCGGCGCGCGCCAGGGTGAGATGCGGGGTATAGGGCTGGCGTTCGCGCGTGCTGGTGAACGGAGCCAGGGCAGCATCCACTCCCCCCGCCAGAGTGGAGAAGTTGAGGCCGGTCTGCACCCCGATCCAGAAGACCCGGGGCGCCTTCGCCGAAGGGAAGAAGCCGTATCCCTTGAAGCCGAAGTCCGTGACCTGGGCGCGGATGGCGCCCAGGGCGCGCCGGATCTGCTCCGCCCGCTCCGGGCCGGTTTCTCCGATGAACTTCAGCGTCAGGTGCAGGGACTCGGGCCGCACCCAGCGGACTTCCTGGGCCGGCGCAAAGCCGCGCACGCCCTCCAGAAAGCGCGACAGGCGCTCGCGGATGGCTTCGTCAATGTCGATGGCAACGAAGAGACGCATAAGCGAAAGTAAAAAGGAAAAAGTAAAAAGTAAAAAACAACAACTAAGACACCGGGTAGTGATGGTCGCGGCTCAACCAGTGGATTCTACTTTTTCCTTTTACCTTTTTACTTTTTCCTTTCTTTGTCCCCCTTTCCTGTCACATCAGTTTCCGCCGCACCATATCCAGCGCCTGCTGGCTGGCCTGCCAGCGGATCTTCTCCCGGTCGCCGGGGAAGGTGCGTTCGGCCACCTCGGTCTTGCGGCCGTCGGCCAGTGCGTGGAACACCAGTCCCACCGGCTTCTCACTGCTGCCGCCGGTGGGCCCGGCGATTCCGGTGATGCCCACGCCCAGGGTGGAGCCGGCGCGCTTGCGGATGCCCTCGGCCAGCGCCACTGCCACCTCGCGGCTCACCGCCCCGTGCTCGGCCAGGACCTTGGCCGGGACGTCCAGGAAGGCCGACTTGAGGTCATCCGCATAGGCCACAACGCCGCCGCGGAAGTAACGGGAGCTGCCGCTCACCCGGGTCAGGCGCTCGGCCACCAGGCCTCCCGTGCAAGATTCGGCCACGGCGATGGTCGCGCCACGCATCTGCAGATAGTAGCCGGCGATCTGCTCCAGCGACTCCCCGCTGCGGGAGTAGACGGCGTCTTCGAGCTCGTCTTCGAGCTTGTCGGCCAGCTCCTCCACCAGCTTCTCCGCCGCCGCCTGCGAGTCGGCGCGCGCCCGCAGGTGCAGTTGCACCTCGCCCGCGGCCGCCAGGATCGTAGTTTCGACCTTTTTGGCCTTGGAGTAAATGGGCGCGACCTTGGCGTCCAGGTGCGACTCCGGCATCAGCGCCACCTTGAGCACGCGGGTCGCGATGTGCAGCGGCGGCACCAGCGCGCGCAGCCGCTCCAGGCAGTGATTCTCGAACATGGGGATCAGCTCGCTGGGCGGGCCGGGCAGCAGCACGACCACCTGCCGCGCCTCCGCGGAACCGCATTCCAGCCACTGTCCCGGAGCCGTGCCGTTGGGGTTGGAGAGGGCCTCGGCGCCTTCGATGACGTCGGCCTGGCGCAGGTTGTTCTCCGGCATCTTCAGGCGGCGGCGGGCGAAGCGGGCATAGAGTTCCCCGGAAAGCGCCGGATCGCGCCGCAATCCCCGGCCTACGGCCGCTGCCACCGACTCGCGCGTGAGGTCGTCCTCGGTAGGGCCCAGGCCGCCTATCACGAGGGCCAGGTCCGCGCGCTCCAGCGCCAGGCGGACGGCTCCCTCGATGTGCGGCCGGCGGTCGCCCACGATGGTCTTGAAGGCGACCTCCACGCCCAACTGGTTCAGCTTCTCGGTCAGAAAGAGGGAATTGCTGTCCTGGCGGTAGGGAGTGAGCAGCTCGGAGCCGACGGCGATGATCTCGGCGTTCATGCGCAGGCGTATTGTCTCATTGATTCCCGGCGCGGATGAACGCGGGCATCAGTCGAGCAGCGGCCGGCCGGCCACGTCCCAGGCCAGGTGGTGGACGGAGTTGGTGGTGGCCAGGATGGCGGAGCGGCTGCGGGTGAAGGCCAGGCCGATCAGGCCGTGCCCGGCGACGGCCAGCGAGGCCTGGCTGTCGGGCGTGAGCTTGACGATGCCGCGGCGGCCGGCCAGAGAAGCGGCCACGTACAGGTTGCCCTCGGCGTCGAAGGCCAGCCCCTGCGGGCGTCCCAGGCCGCGGTAGAACACTGAGACCTTGCCCTGCATGTCTACGCGGTACACAGCGTCGTAACTGGATGTGGTGGGACCGGTGACGAACAGGCTGCCGTCGGTGGCGAAGGCCAGGTGGTAGGCGGCCACGCTCGGCTCGAGCGTGGCGAAGACGAAGATCTGCCGGTCGCGGCCGATCTTGAAGATGGTCCCGCTGCGGTCGCCCACGTACAGGTTCTCCTCGCGGTCGAAGGCCATGCCGGTGGCGATGCCCATGCCCTCGGCGTAAGTAGAGAGGGTGCCGTTGGGCGCTACGCGATACACCGTCCCGTCGTAGCGCGAGGAGACGTACATCCTCCCCTCGCGGTCGAAGGCCAGGCCGGTGGCATTCATCAGCTCGGAGAGGAACGGCTTCATGGCGAAGTTGGAATCGATCTTGTAGATGGAGACCGGCACCTTCTGTCCGCGCGAACCGGAAAAGGTGACGAAGATGTTGCCCTCGGCGTCGATGGCCGGGTTGGCCACGGGGTGGAGGTTCTCAGCGATGGGCACGGCGATGTGGACGGGCTGGGGGTTGCTCTGGTGGCCGTCGATGGCCACCACCACCGAGCCCGAGGTGGCGCCTTCGGGGACGCGGGTGATGAGGAAGTCGTCGGAGCTGATAACGATGGCGCCGTTCACGTCGCCGAATCGCACCTGCGGGCGTCCCAGGGCGGGAGGCTTCAGCCCCGAGCCCACGATACGGATCTCGCCGCCGAAGAGCGAGGCCGCGGGCAGCAGCGCCTCGATGTGCGGCGTGCCGTTGACGTTCTTGCGGCCCAACAGGCGGTCTGAGATCCCCATGCGTCCCCGGCGTCCGGCTCCCCCGGATGCGCGCGGTTCGCGCACGCTCAGGAGAGCACTCGAAAGTGGATCAGAAGCTGCAGCGAGATCAGGGCCAACAGGCCCGCGGCGACGTCGTCCAGCACAATCCCCCACCCGCCCGGCAGCTTTTCCAGTTGCCGCACCGG
>CBRAFF010000152.1:0-4953 GCA_967755155.1 uncultured bacterium | reverse complement strand
CGTGGTAGAGCGCGCGGATGAAGTCTCCCTTGCTCAGGTGCAGGTTGAAGGCCTGCGGGGGCGCGGCGCCGTCGGAGCGGTTGCCCAGGCCGTTGCGCGCGACGTGGTACTTGTACCCGGCGGCGGGGAATTCATAGGCGACCACCCTGCGTCCCTGGGCCACGGCCACCGGCAATTCGAACAGCCGGGGCTCCGCCGGTTTGGGGGCGGACGGCTCCTGCTGCGCCAGGGTGCTGGCGGTGCATAGCAGAGCCATCGGGATGAGCAGCCTGCGGGAGAGCATTCGTATTCCTGCGCCTCCATGATGTCACAACCTTCGGAAATCGTGCGACTCCGGCTTCCGCTCAGCGCAGAGCGCGGGGAGGGAGGGAGATCCGGGGGCGGGCCAGGGCGCCGCGGACCGTGTACTCGCGAGAGTCCGGGCCGGTGAAGGTGAGATCCAGGTCGCGGGCGAAGGAGGCGGTGCCGCTGAGGGAGTAGGGGCCTTCGCCCGCGTCCAGGCGGGCCTCGGAGAAGGTGAGGGTGCGGTCGCGCAGCAGGAGGCGGCCGGAGAAGCGCCGCAGCCGCAGCGGTCCGGATGCGGCCAGCGAGAGGCGCGGCAGCGCGCCGTTGCGCAGCTCGAATTCGGCCGAGCCGGAGGCGGTGCGCGCCAGGTCCTCCGCTTTCCAGCCGCTGAGCGTGAGCTGGTAGGCGCCGCTGAGCGTGCCGGCGCCCCAGGGGTCGCGCATCAGGACGGCCAGGCGTTCGAGCGAGGCGCGTTCCAGGCGCCCGCGTCCTACGTACATGGGCTCGGCGCCGGTGAAGTCGGCGCGCCACTCGCCCAGGTGGCGGCCGCCCAGGACCTCGGCGGCGACGTCGGTGAGGATGAGCCTTCCGGGTTCGAGGCGCGCCCGCGCTTCGACGCCGGTCGCCAGCAGCGACTTCAGCAACACCCGTCCGGCGGCCAGGTGTCCCTGGGCGCGGAAGCGCCAGAGGCGGGGTTCGGAGTCCGCGCTGGCCAGCTGGTACCACGGCCGGGAGCGGAATTGCGGGTTCAGCATGCGGTTGAGCTCGTCGGTCACCAGCTCCGGAGTCGTCAGGTCAAACTCCGCGGCGCAGCCTTCGGGCTGCTCGCAGCGGCGCGGGATGCGCACCCAGCCGCGCAGCGTCAGGCGGTACTCCGGCACCGATGCGGTCAGGTCCTGCAGCTCGATGGTCGCCTGCGAGAAAACCGCGGTCCCGGTGAGGCGCAAGGGAGCGGCCAGGCCCGGGATCTGGGCCACAAAGTTGCGGAGTTGCGCGCTGCCCAGGGCCGTTGGAGGAGCGAAGTTCAGCCAGTTGCCCGCGAGCTCCAGGTCGAGGTGCGCCAAGCCGCGTGCGTCGGCCTGGGGAGGGCGCAATCCGAAGGCCTGCGCCACTTGCAGCAGACGGCGAACGTCGGCGTCGCCGGCGAGCGCGATGTGATAGCCGGTGTCATCGAAGCGGCCGCGCACCACAGTGGGGGTGGGCGCGTCGAAAGAAACCGCAAACGGAGCGACGGCCAGCGCCGGCGGCGGTTCCGCGGCCGGCGTCCGCGGGAGCCGGCGATGCGCCGGGGCGACACTGGCGCCTTCGATGGCGAAGGCGATGGACCCCAGGTCCAGCGGCGTACCCAGCGCGCTGGAGGTGAGACGCACGGGAGAGGTGCGCCCGCCGCCGGCCCACCGCGACCCGGCGGAGGCGGCGGTGCGCAGGCTGAAGACCGCGTCCAGCGTGCCGCTGGCATTCATGTCGGGGGCCAGGTCCTTCTTGCCGTTGCGCAACAGTCCCGCCAGGGCCGACACCGGCAGGTCGCGCGCGGTGAAGCCCAGATCGTAGCGAGGCGCGGCCAGGGGTCCGGAGATGGTGCCGCGAGCGGAAAGCTCGCCATCTCCCACCGGCATATGACAATCCAGGGCGGAGAGCGCCGCGGCGGCCGAGCTGTAGCGGGCGGTGCAATGGGCCTGGGCGCGCAGCGCCTCGCCGGAAGCGATGTCGTACCGGCGGAAGCCGACCAGGCGAGCGTCCGCGGTCAAGGTGAGGTCGGCCGGAGAGCCGGCCAGGGAAGCGGAAAGGTCGAGGGTGCCGCGCCAGCCGCGATCGCGTCCGTAAATGAGCCGCGAGAGCTGGCCGAGCTGCGCGTCTTCCAGGCTGAAGCGCAGGTTCAGCGGCGTCTGTCCGGGCTGGGCGGCGCGCTGGAAGGTGCCGCTGAGTTTCAGGGTGCCGGTGTCGGAGAGGTTGGCGTCGGTGCGCACCGGGCGGGCCTCAAGGCGCATGCCCCATTCGTCCTCCGACTCCAGCCACAAGCCGAAGTCGGCTTCATTCAGGGCGAAGGCCTTTTTCTCCTGGCCGAGCTTGAAGTTGATGCGAGCGTCCGTGGCCTCGATGTAGGGAAAGCGGGGACGGGCCTCGGGCCGGGTGCGGGCGGTGGGGGCGGCAGGGGTCTGCGAGGCGCGGGCAAGCAGCGCTTCCAGGTTCCAGCGGCCGTCCTTGAGCACCAGGTTCAGGCTGGGATTCTGCATGCTGAGGCGGGAGACCTCCAGCCGTCCACGCCACAGCGAGCTGAGCCGCAGCACCGCGGTGACTTCATCGGCGCGCAGCATGGGCTCGGGGCCGAAGGCCGGGTCCTCGGAGATGACCATGCGGTCCAGGTCGAAGCCGGGAAGGGGCAGCAGGCGCAGATGGACCTGTTCCACGGTGACGTCGCGGCCCAGGGCCTGTCCGATGGCGGCGGCGATGCGCCCGCGGAAGCGGCTGACGTTGACCAGGGGAGGCAGCAGCAGGGCCATCAGCAGCGCGGCCACGGCCGCCAGGCCCCAGCGCTTGGCCGCGCGGGACATCAACTCACCATCTGGAAGGAGCGGCGCCAGCGGGTCTGGTCGAAGAAGTGGAGGATCACTTTGAGCAGGAACTGGGCGCGCTCCGCCATGCTGGTCTTTTTGTATTGGTCGCGCGGCGTCTCGAACGACCAGTAGATGAACATGGGGCGGCCGATGACGTGCTCGCGGGGAACAAAGCCCCAGTAGCGGCTGTCGTAGCTGGCCTTCCGGTTGTCGCCCATGACGAAATAGCGGCCCGGAGGCACCACCAGGTCGCCGCCATCCAGGTGATAGGCGATCTCGCCGCCCCACTCCGGGGTCACGCCCCCGCCGGAAGTAGTGGGCACCGCCGGAAAGTTATCGCGGTAGGGCGAGTAGCAGAAGACCGAGATGTCGTCGCAGGCTTCGTTCTTGTAGGGCTCGGAGAGCCGCTCGCCGTTGCGATACACCGCCCCGTCCACCAGGTGGATGCGGTCGCCCGGCAGGCCGATGACGCGCTTCACCACGTAGAGACCGGATTCCGCCGGGGAGAGGAACACCACGATGTCGCCGTGGCGCACGCCACGGTAGGGGACCAGGGGGCCGACCCAGGGAGTCTTGGGAGCCAGCGTGATGCGGTCCACGAAGACGTGGTCGCCGATGAGCAGGGTGTTCTCCATGGAGCTGGAGGGGATCTCAAAGGCCTGCAGGTTGAAGGTGATGATGAACAGGCCGGTCACCAGCACCACCGCCATGGAGGCCACGAACTCCATGGTGGTTTCTTTCTTCTTTTCTTCCGGCTCTTCGGTCTTGGCGGTTTTTGGTTTCTTGGTCAAGGTCTGGCCCGGTGTCCGTTCGTATGCCGCGGTCAGCTTACCAATTGCAGGAAGCGGTCCCAGCGGGTGTTGGCGAAGAAGCGCAGGACGGAACGCGCGAAAGACATCAGTCTACCATCCCCGCGAGGAGGCGCCGGGGCGCGGGCGCGTTCGGCCGGGGAGCCGACCGACCAGTAGATGAGCAGCGGGCGGCCGATGATGCTCTCCCGCGGCACCAGGCCCCAGTAGCGGCTGTCCAGGCTGCGGTCGCGGTTGTCGCCCAGGACGAAATACTGCCCGGGCGGGACCACCAGCTCTCCGTTGTGGACCAGTTCCCGCATCTGGCTCCACCAGGCGGACTCGACGTTGTGGGAAACCAAGCCGCGCACCGGGAAGTCGTCGCGATAGGTGTCGTAGTCGCGGCGCTTGAACACCGCATACTTTTCCTGCACCGGCCTCCCGTTCACCCGCAGCCGCTTGTTGACCAGCCGCACCCGGTCGCCCGGGATGCCCACCACCCGCTTCACGAAATGCTGCTCCGGGTTCACCGGGTAGCGGAAGACGATGATCTCGCCGCGCCGCACCTCGGCGTAGGGCAGCACCTTGCCGAACGCTCCCGGGTCGCCGAATTGCAGCTTGTCCACCAGCAGGTAGTCGCCGATGAGCAGCGTGTTCTCCATGGATTCGGAGGGGATCTGGAAGGCCTGCGCCAAAAAGGTGACCACGAACAGGGCGATGACCACGGTCACCGCCGTGGACTGGACGGAGGTAAGCCAGCCCTCGCGCTTGTGTTTGTCGTGCGGGTTCATCGACCCGCGTCCCCAGGCGCGCCCTCCGGCGCGGCGTCCAGGGAAAGTGCCTGGAGCGCGTGCCGGGCGGCCTCCTGCTCGGCCTCCTTCTTTGTGGAGCCCTCGGCGCGGTACACCTGCTCGCCCTCGGCGGAGCGCACGCGCAGTTCGACGGTGAAGACTTTGCGATGGTCGGGACCGTGCTCCTCCACCACGCCGTAGCGCGGCGGCGGCAAGGCCCGGGCCTGCAGGCATTCCTGCAAGGCCGACTTGTGGTCGGTGGGGTGCAGCCCGCCGCCGGCCTGCGGGCGCAGCGGCTCGAGTCCCGGTTCGAAGATGCTTTCCCGGATGAAGCGATGGACGGTCTCCAGGCCGGCGTCGAGATAGAGCGCGGCCAGCAGAGCCTCGAGGGCGTTGACCAGCAGAGCGCTCTTGGCCCGGCCGCCGCTGCGCTCCTCGCCGCGGCCCAGGCGAAGGAAGTGTCCCAGCTCCAGCCGGCGCGCCACTCCCGCCAGGTAGCGGGCGCTTACCAGATGGGCGCGCAGCTTGGAGAGT
>CBRAFF010000151.1:0-4971 GCA_967755155.1 uncultured bacterium | reverse complement strand
CTGCGCGAGCGCCTGAAGCACACGCTCAACTACAAGGGAATCGATCCCGACGATTACCAGGCCGCGTTCTCCGCCTGAACTCTCCCAGAAAAAGCAAAGCCCCCGAAAGGTTCGGGGGCTAATTGCTATTCGCTAATTGCTAATCGCTACTTTCTAGTGCGGGCGCACGGCCACCAGGTCGGGCACGAAGCCGACGGGGATCTGCTGCACGTCGGCGGTGGCCGGGGCGGCGGTGGTATCGATGCGGTGCACGGCGTTGACGCCGCCCACGCCCACGTACAGGTTGGCGCCGTCCAGGGTCACGCCGCCGGTGAACGACTGCGTGCCGCCGCCGGCCAGGGGGATGACCGCGGTGGTAGCGGCGCCCACGTTGAACACAAGGATGCTGGCCAGGTCGCTGGTCACGAAGGCTTTGGAGCCGTCCGAGGTCACGATGATCTGTCGCGCCGTGAACGCGCCGACGCCGAAATTCGCGGTGGCGAGCGCGTCGCCCAGGCCAGGCGGGCAGGAGGTCCCGGCGGCGGGCGCGCTGATGGTGGGCGTGACCTTGTCGATCTCCGAGGAGCCGCCCTCGACGGCCAGCAACTCGCCGGTCGAAACGGCCGCGATCAGGTTGGGGGTGGCGCCCGTGGCTACGGAATCCTCCGGCGCCCAGGTGGAGTCGTTGCGGCAGGTGGAGCGCGCGGCTACGGAAGCGGCTTCGCCGCCGGCGGTGTAGGCGAACTGTCCCGTCGAGTTCACCACCACATCATTGGCCGCCGCGGTCATGGGGATGGTGCGCAGGGTGAGCGAGGGCGAGTACTGGTAGAGCGTGCTGCCCGCCACGATGTAGGCCTTGAAGCTGTCGCTGGTGAAGGCGGCGCGCGTGGCGCCGGCGATATTGAGGGTGGTCACCAGGTTATTGACCGAGTCATAGACGTAGACCTTGCCCGTGCCGACATCCGAACTCAAGATGAACTGGCCGTTGGGGGAGACGGCCAGCGCCTTCCCTAAAGCGTTGGCGACGGTCGCCAGCACGGTGTTGGCGGTGACATCCACCACCACCAGTCCCTTGCTGCTGCCCAGGAAGGCGCGCGTGCCCGCGGGATTCATGAGCAGGGAGTTGATGGCGGCATCCGTGGGCAGCGCGATGGCGGTGCCGGCGGTGTTGGTGCTGGTGCTGATGGGGATGAGGTCGCTGTGCCCGCCGCTGGCCGGGGCCGTCGTGGTGGTGGCGTACACCGTTGTGGTGGCGGCGGCGCCGGTGATGGTCGCGGTCACCGCGTTGCTGTAGACGGCCTGGTTGACGCCGGGATTGCAGCTCGCGGGGGTGCAGGAAGCGGTGATCACCGAAACTCCCGGGGCCACGCCCGTGACCAGCCCCGCGGTGCTGACCGAGGCGATGGCGGGCTGGGACGAGTTCCAGGTCAGGGTGAGTCCGGTGATGGTGACTCCCTGGGTGTCCACCACGTCCGCCGCCAGTTGCTTGGTGCCGTTGGTGGCGATGCTGAAGGAAGTGACCGGCACCGCATCCGTGGTGTGGATAGAGATGGTGGCCGGCGAGCAGGTGATGAAGGGCGCCGCCGTGCTGTTGGTGGAGCTGATGGAGGCGGAGATGTTCGCCAGCCCCGGGTTCTTGGCCTTGATCTGGGCCTGGTTGGCGGTGAGCACGGGAGCGGTGGCGGGACCGGCCACGTCGATGGTGGCGACAGTACCGTCGCTGGAGAGCCAACTGAAGGTCCCGACGGTGGAGGTGATGTCCACGCCGTTGTTGAAGGCGGTCGCGGTAAAGATCTGGGTGAGGTTCTGCGACTTGCAGTCCACCGAGGCCGGCGAGAGCGTGATGTTATCCACGTGCAGGTGGACGGAAGCCACCACGATGTTACTGGTGATGCCGCCGGCCGTGGCCGTGAGGTTCGAGGTGCCGGCGGCGGCGGCCGGAGTGCACACCACGGGGGTGGTGAGCGAATCCCACGTCCCCGCGCACACCAGCCCGCTGTTGGAAATCGTGACCACGGCTGTGTTGCTGGAGCTGAAAGTCGGAGTCGAGGTGAAGACCACATTCCCGGCGGCGTCCTTCACCACGACGGCGACTTGGGCCACCCCACCCACTTCCATGGAGAGGCTGGAGGGAAACAACTCGACCGTGGCCGGCGCGCCGATGGTGCTGCCCCCGCCGGAATCGTCGCCGCCGCCGCACCCGGAAAGGCCCAGGCTCAACAGGAGAATCAGGAACCACCCGCCGCCAGCCAACCGCCGCATTCAGCCTCCCCACCTCCGCAAATCCGGCGGAGGCAGAATCATTCCCGAGCGAACAGCCTTGAGGGAATCTTCAAGTGTAGAAGCTCGCGCCGCTTTCGGCAAGCCGCCGGGTCCGCTGGAAGCGCTGCGCCGGTGGCGCCAGGGCGCCCCGGAGTCCAAGACCAGCGGATTCTGACGTTCCCGTTGACGGCTTTTCGAGGAAACTGGTATATTCATAAGGTTCTGCGAGTTGAGTCAGGCCTGCCTTTTGCAGTTGGCTGTGCTTTAGCCGTACCGCCCGAGGCCCCGGAAGATCGGGACCGTTCGCAGGGCGCCCTCGCTGAAAAACGTGCCTGCGCTGCCTCCGACCCGTCGGGGGATATGCAGGCCGTGGCGGACGAAACGGAGCACCCTCGGAAGCTCAGGCTGGGTGCCACCGTCGCGAGCCAGACCAAAACAGAATAGAAATCTCTTCGTTCCCGCGAAGCGGGACGGAGAAGTATGGCTCGGCCTTGTGCCGAAGCCAGCCTGAAACGTGCGTTTCAACATTCAGGCGCGGACGTCTGTCCTTTGGGGATGGGGCGCGCCGGGGAGCAGTGAAGAGTGCCTACGTTCAACCAGCTGGTGCGCATGGGAAGGCGGCAGGAGACGTACAAGACCGCCAGCCCGGCGCTGGAAGAGTGCCCGCAGAAGCGCGGGGTATGTACCCGGGTCTATACCCAGACCCCCAAGAAGCCGAACTCGGCGCTGCGCAAGGTGGCGCGCGTGCGCCTGACCAACGGCATCGAGGTGACCACGTACATCCCGGGCGTGGGCCACAACCTGCAGGAGCACTCCATCGTGCTCATCCGCGGGGGCCGGGTGAAGGACCTGCCGGGAGTGCGCTACCACGTGGTGCGCGGCACGCTGGATACGGTGGGCGTCAACGACCGCCGGCAGAGCCGCTCGAAATACGGCGCCAAACGGCCGAAAGCCTAGGAAACGGACATGCCGAGAAAAGGAACAGTACCGAAGATCGAAGTGGTGGCCGACCCGTTGTATGACTCGACGCTGGTCACCAAATTCATCAACTCCATGATGTGGGACGGCAAACGCTCGACCGCCCAGGGCATCTTCTATGAAGCCATGAAGAAGCTGGAGGAAAAGGGCGGCGGCGAAGGCGCGCTGAAGCTCTTCACCAAGGCGGTGGAGAACGCCAAGCCCATGCTGGAAGTGAAGACGCGGCGGGTGGGCGGCGCCAACTACCAGGTGCCGGTGGAAGTGAACCCCAACCGGCGAACGTCGCTGGCCATCCGCTGGCTCTTGAGCTACAGCCGGGGGCGGGCGGAGAAGGGCATGATCGACAAGCTGACCAACGAATTGCTGGACGCGGCCAACAACAAGGGCGCCGCCATCAAGAAGAAGGAAGACGTCCACCGCATGGCGGAAGCCAACAAGGCCTTCGCGCATTACCGGTGGTAGGGAGAGCGTAAGGAAGAACGTGGCCCGACAAGTCCCATTGACGCGTTGCCGGAACATCGGAATCATGGCGCACATCGATGCCGGCAAGACCACCACCACGGAGCGAGTCCTCTATTACACGGGGATCACGCACCGTCTGGGAGAGGTGCATGAAGGCACGGCCACCATGGATTGGATGGAGCAGGAGCAGGAGCGCGGCATCACCATCACCTCCGCCGCCACCACCTGCTACTGGCGCGACATCCGCATCAACATCATCGACACCCCCGGCCACGTGGACTTCACCGCCGAGGTGGAGCGCTCGCTGCGCGTGCTGGACGGCGCCTGCGCCGTCTTCGACGCCGTGCACGGCGTGGAACCGCAATCCGAGACCGTGTGGCGCCAGGCCGACAAGTACTCCGTGCCCCGCATCTGCTTCATCAACAAGATGGACAAGATGGGCGCCGACTTCGAGCATGCCATCGACACCATCCGCAAGCGCCTGAACGCCCGCCCCGTCGCCATCCAGCTCCCCATCGGCCAGGAAGACAAGTTCAAAGGCGTGGTGGACCTGTTCGCCATGAAGGCCGTGCTGTGGAACGACGAGACCCTGGGCGCCGAGTACGTGGTGGAAGACATCCCGGAAGCGCTCATGAAGAAGGCCAACGCCTTCCATAACCAGATGGTCGAGACCATCGTGGAGAACGACGACGAGTTGCTGCACAAGTACATGGAAGGCGAGACCATCTCGCCCGACGAGCTGAAGCAGTCGCTGCGCAAGAGCACCATCGCGCTCAAGGTGTTCCCGGTGATCTGCGGAAGCGCCTTCAAGAACAAGGGCGTGCAGCCGCTGCTGGACGCCGTGGTCGACTTCCTGCCCTCGCCGCTCGAGATCCCTCCCATGGAGGGCGAGAACCCGGACAATCCCGAGGAAAAGCTCATCCGCAAGGCGGACGACAACGAGCCCTTCTCGGCGCTGGCTTTCAAGATCATGACCGATAGCTTTGTCGGGCAGCTCACCTTCATCCGCGTGTACTCCGGGCAGTTGAAGACCGGGGACAGCGTGTACAGCCCAGCGCGCCGGCGCCGCGAACGGATCGGCCGCCTGCTGCAGATGCACGCCAACAAGCGCGAGGAGATCAGTGAGATCTACGCCGGCGACATCTGCGCCTGCGTCGGGTTGAAGGGCATCACCACCGGCGACACTCTGTGCGAGGAGAAGCATCCGGTGGTGCTGGAGTCCATCGAGTTCCCCACGCCGGTGATCGCCGTCGCCGTCGAGCCCAAGACCAAGAGCGACCAGGAAAAGAT
>CBRAFF010000150.1:0-5000 GCA_967755155.1 uncultured bacterium | reverse complement strand
ATGGCGCCGCGCGCCGGGTCCTGCATCCAGGCGGTGAGCTCCGGGGAGTCGTTGACCGGGGAGGTGTTGGGCATGGCGCAGACGGAGGTGAAGCCTCCGGCGGCGGCGGCGGCGGTGGCGGTGGCGATGGTCTCTTTGTGCGACTGGCCGGGCTCGCGCAGGTGGACGTGCAGATCGATGAAGCCGGGGGCGACGATGAGGCCGCGGGCGTTGAAGGTCTCGTCGGCGGAGCCGCGGAGCTTGTTGCGAGGCGCGATCTCGGCAACGCGGCCGTCGCGCAGGAGCACGTCCATCTCCGCGTCGACGCGCGAGGCGGGATCGATGACGCGGCCGCCTTTCAGCAGCAGGGACTCGGGCTTGGGGTTCCGCGTCATCGCGCGACTCCCAGGGCGCCGGCCAGGATGGCCATGCGCACGGGCACGCCGTTCGCCACCTGCTCGCGGATGAGCGACTGCGGCCCGTCCGCGACCTCGGTGGCGAGTTCCATGCCGCGGATGATGGGGCCGGGATGCAGCACCAGGGCATCGCGCCGCGCCAGGCGCAGGCGCTCGGGGGTGAGCTGGTAGCCGGCGATGTAGTCGCGCACCTTGATCTGCCGTCCCGCCAGGCGCTCTTTCTGCACGCGCAGCATGGAGAGGACGTCGGCGCCGCGCAGGGCTTCCTCGAAGTGCCGGGTGACGCGGACGCCCGGCGCCAGGGTGGCGGCGATCTCCGGCACCATCTCCGGCGGGCCGCAGAGCGTGACTTGCGCGCCGAGCTTGCTCAGCAGGTGGACGTTGGAGCGGGCCACACGGCTGTGGTAGATGTCGCCGACGATGACCACACGCAGGCCGCGCAGGTTCCGCCGATGCCGCAGGATGGTGTAAGCGTCCAGCAGCCCCTGCGAGGGATGCTCGTGCATGCCGTCGCCGGCGTTGACCACGGGGATGTCGAGGTGGCGGGCCAGCAGATGCGGCGCGCCAGCGGCGGGATGGCGGATGACGATCAAGTCCGCGCCCAGCGCCCGCAGGGTGTAGCCGGTGTCGAGCAGCGACTCTCCCTTCTCGATGCTGGAAGCTTCCGCGTGGACGACGCTGGTGGTCGCGCCCAGCGCCTTGGCGGCGAACTCGAAGGAGACGCGGGTCCGGGTGGAAGCCTCGTAGAAAAGCAGCACCACACGCTTCTTGCGCAGCAGAGGCCGCGGCTTGGCGGGATTCATGCGCCGGGCCAGGCGCAGCAGCGCGATGATCTCCTTGGGCGCCAGCGATTCGATGTCGAGAAGGGAGCGGCGCTTGGTTTTCATGCGTCGGCGGAGGCTCTCTCCGGCTTTTTCTCAGCCGCGGAGCGCATGCTGGGCTGGGAGGCCATGCGGGCGGAATCATAACAGCTTCGCGCTCATGGGCCGTGGTGCGCGGCCGCGGCGGCACGGGCGAGGCGGGCCCGGTCCGCAGTCTTCTTGTAAGTCTATGAATACAAACTGCTTACTGGCCGGCCTCTCGCTTCCCGAAGAGCGATGCGCCGAGCGCTCCGCCGGCGGCGGCGAAGGCCATCAGGGCGAGGAAACTGACGGCGAAGCCCAAGGTCATGATGAGCGCGAAGCCGCCGGGCGAGGTCATGAACTCCATCATCCGCTCGGCCATCTGCTGGGCGTTGGGATCGGGATTGCTGGTGGCGGACTGCTCCATGGCCCGGCGCATGGACTCGCGCATCTTGCCCGAGCCCATCACCATCAGGGTGAGGGTGGTGATGGCGGAACTGACCAGGGCGGCCACCATGCCGGTGACGGTGCCCAGGCGCGCTCCCAGGCCGACGGGAACGCTGATGGCGGCGCGGTTGCGGTAGAACACGACGGAGACTGCGCCCGCGGCCAGCACCCACAGGCAGCATCCCAGGCTGACCACGGGAGCGGAAGAGAGCAGTCCGGCTACGGCACCGGTGATGAGCACGACGGGCCCGGCCTTGCGCCAGTCAATGCGGGAAGGGGGAGGCGGAGCGGCGAGCGGAGCAACGGGCGCAGGAGGAATCTCAGGGGCAGCGGTGACGGGAGTCGGGGGCGGGACCGGCTCACTCGCCTCGGCCCCCTGGCGAGCGCCGCATTGTCCGCAGAAAGAGGCGCCATCCTGGACTGGAGCGCCGCAACTGGGGCAGGGATGTTCCACGCGCAGGTCAAGCTACAGGAAGGCGGGGCGAAGGCGCAACTCCGGCTACATGGTGCCTTCCTTGCCGCGGAACTGGAGGTAGACCAAAGCGAACTTGCAACCGCCGGCCGTGGGCTCGACCGAGACGATGCGGTGGGTGGAGCCCTTGCCCGCCGCCAGCTCCACCTTGTCCTTGTGGACGGGGTCGTCCTTGCAGGTGACTTCCTGGGAGCCGGGGTCGCCCTTCAGGTCGAGGTCACCTTTGCATTCGGTGACGCTGCCGAAGGACTTCAACTCCTTGCGGTAGAACTCCAGCACCTTGTCGGAAGAGTCGTCGGATTCGAACTTGGCCGCGATCACCTTCATGCCGAAGCCGGGAACGCCCAGGGTGACGTTGGCGCTGCCCGAGTCATGACGCTCGTCGGGCACCTGGCGGGCGCCGGCGTACACCGGCAGGCCGATCTCTTTGGGGTCGACCTCGGTACGCACCTGCAGGCCGCCGAAGGGAGTCTGGATGTCCACGTTCTTTGCCTTGTCCCCGTCGCCCTTCTTGTCCACGTTCATGCTGCAGGCGGTGAGGCCGAGCAGCAGGACGGCCACGGCCGCTCCGGCCGCGACACCGAGCAACACGCTATGGGATGGTTTTTGGTCGCGCATGAGAGCCTCCTTGAGGGCGCCGCATGGTTGCAGCGGACGCCGGACGGTCGAGCCCGGCGCCGCGTTCGGCCACGCCGGGGATGGTGACCGGCAGCCGGCCGTGGATGGAGATCTCGCCAAACAGCGCCTTCACCGCCGCCGTCTCCGAGACCGGCACTCCGGAAAACGTGCAGAGATAATTCTGCGCCTGCGGGAAGCCGGCGGCAACGTAGGGGCTGCCCAGCGCCACCAGCACCGTGAGAGGCTGCGCCTGGTCGAGGAGGCGCGTGAGCAGGGCGGCGGTCGAGTCGTCGAGAGAGACCGAATTGGCGGTCACGCCCTGCACCTGGACCTTCTTCCCCGCCGAGGGAGTGACGTACACCGCGGCGATGACGGCGCGCGCCTGCGCCGCCGCGTTGGCGATCCCATCCGACATGGCCGCGGCGCTGCGGGAATCGACAAAAAAGATGCGGGCGTCGGGGACGCGCGCGCGCAACTCCTGCTCGAACACGCGGCCGGACTCGGTGCGCACGTCGTCCGTGAACACGACCGCCACCACACGCTTCTCTCCCGCCCCTGGAGGCGTATACGCGCCGGCCGGGGCCGCGGTTCCATTGCTTTTGAGGGGCAGGCCGTTGAGCGGCAAGATTTGGCCGTTGTCGCGCACCAGGGTGACGGCGGCCTCGGCCACTTCGCGGGCGGCGGCGAGGTTCGCGGGGCGGGCGATGATGCGCGGCAGCGCCGCCGTCTCCACCAGCCGCGCCTTGTTGAGTCCTACCGAAGCCTTCAGCCGCAGGATGCGGCGGACCGAGAGGTCGATGCGCTCTTCCGAGATCTCGCCGCTCTGGACCGCGGCCAGGAGCGCGCTGAACGAGGCGTCGAGGTCGGCGGGCAGCAGGACCACGTCGTTGCCCGCCTTCACCGCCTCGACCGCCGCGCGGCCGGAAGCGTTCGTGCCCGGCACAGCGGGATAGAGCCGGGTGAGCGCGTTCATGTCCATGGCGTCGGTGACTACCAGGCCGCGGAAGCCGAGCCTTCCCCGCAGCAGCGTGGTCACGACCGCGGGCGAGGTGGTGGCGATGCGGTCGGGATCGGCCTCGAGCGCGGGCACCGTCAGGTGCGCCACCATCACTGAATCCACGCCCGCCTCAATGGCCGCGCGGAAGGGGACCAGCTCCACCGCGTCCAGGCGCGCGCGGTCGCCGGTCACGCGCGCCAGCGCCAAGTGCGAGTCGGTCGAGGTGTCGCCGTGGCCGGGGAAGTGCTTGGCGGTGGTCAGCAGGCCGTTCTCGCGCGCGGCTTTTATATACGCTGAAGCAAAAGCACCAGCCTCCGCCGGGTCTTCACTGAAGGCGCGGGTGTTGATGATGGGATTCACGGGCGAAGAGTTCACGTCGGCCACGGGGAAGAAATTCCACTGCACGCCGATGGCGCGCGATTCCTCCGCCGTCACCCGGCCCAGCGTCTCGGCGTATTCCAGCTTGCCGGTGGCGGCGAAGGCCATGGCGTGCGGGAATCCCGTGGTGGAGTAGAAGCGCATGGCCAGGCCGCGCTCGAAGTCCGCGGCCACGATGAGCGGCAGCTCCGACTCGCGCTGCAACTGGTTGGCGAACATGGCCGCCTCGTAGGGCGGATTGCGGTAGAGGAACGGCCCTTCGGCGCGCACCGTCAAGAGCAGCCCGCCCACGTGGTACTTCTGGATGCTGTCGCGGAGCTGGGTGTACTCCGGGCTGGCCAGGTTCAGGAACTCCGCCGGCGCGCGCAGCATGAACATCTGCCCGATCTTTTCCTCGAGCGTCAGCTTGCGCAGGGTTTTGTCTGCCCACTTCTCGCCGTCGCGGTCGAGATGGACGGGTGCGGGCTGCTGATACTTGTCTTTGGCTAAGGCCAGCGGGGGCCAAACCAGCGAAGGAACGACCAGCGGCGCGAGCAGGAAGAGGAAAGCGACGAGCCGCCGGAACATGGATAAGGACAATATCATGGCCGGGGCTGAAGCCCCTGAGTTCCAACATGCGCTGACGCGGGGCTAAAGCCCCGCTCTTCCACCGAGCGACTGATGAGCTTCTTCAAGCTCCTCGATGGCCCGCCGCTGAATCTCCGGGTCGTCACCAAAACCGCGCAGCCAGCGGACCTCGGGCTCCCTGCGAAACCATGTCATCTGCCGCTTGGCGTAGTTGCGGTGGGCCTGCTGGGTAGCCCAGATGGCGAGCTTCTTGTCGCTCTCGCCGCGCAAGAGTTGCCCGGCCT
>CBRAFF010000149.1:0-5009 GCA_967755155.1 uncultured bacterium | reverse complement strand
TGTTGTTCGCCCAGACGGTCCGCGGTGAAGTGGCCTTGGATCCCGCAGCCGTCTGCGTGGATGAGAAGACGCTGCTCGGGTCCTACAGCGCGTCGGTCGATCTGCAGGAGGAGTCGGTTCGGTTTGTGCTGAGTCAGGAAGTCGACCTGGCCCGGCTTATCACGCACCGCTTCGCCCTGACGCAGGCGGTGGAAGCTTTGGAACTGGCGGCGCACCCCCAACCGGGTTCGATGAAGGTGGTGGTGCAGCCGGGCAGCAGTTGGGAAGGACATTCATAACTTGAACGGACACATGACAGCCGCCGTCCTCTACGGCAAAGAGGACGTGAAGATCGAGCGAGTGCCCATCCCCCGGGTGGAGGAGGGGGAGGTGCTCATCAAAGTGCAGGTGGCGCTCACTTGCGGCACCGACCTCAAGGTATACCTGCGCGGCTACCACGCCCGCATGATCGTGCCTCCGGCGCTCTTCGGCCACGAACTGGCCGGCATCATCGAGGACGTGGGCCCGGGCGTGAAGGGATTCCGCAAGGGGATGCGCGTGGTTTCGCTGAACTCCGCCCCCTGCCAGATGTGCTTCTACTGCTCCAAACACCAGGGGAACCTGTGCGAGGACCTGCTGTTCAACAACGGCGCCTACGCCGAGTACATCAAGATCCCCAAGCGCATCGTGGAGTGCAACATGCTGGCCATCCCGGAGAACGTGAGCTTCGAGGCGGCGGCCATGGTGGAGCCGCTGGCCTGCGTGCTGCGCGGATTGCATGAGACCAACGTGGAAATCGGCGACACCGTGGCCATCATCGGCGGCGGCCCGGTGGGCCTGATGTTCGTGCAGGCAGCCAAGCTCACCGGCTGCAACGTCATCGCGGTGGTCAAGCACGATTCCCAGGTCACCGCTGCCAAGCGCTTCGGCGCGGATGAAGTGGTGAGCATCAACAAGGTGGCGGACGTGGTGGGAGCCGTGCGCGGGAGCACGCCCTCCGGCCGGGGCGCAGATGTGGTCGTGGAAGCCGTGGGCCGCCCCGAGGCCTGGCAATGGTCGGTGGACATGGTGCGCAAGGGCGGCACGGTGAACTTCTTCGGCGGATGCGCCGCCGGCACCCAGGTGCAGCTCGACACCAATCGCCTGCATTACTCCGAGATCACCCTGAAGGCCACCTTCCACCACACCCCCGAGGTGGTGCGCAAGGCGTTTGCCCTGATCGCGGAGAAGAAGATCCGCAGCACCGACTACGTCACCGCCGAAGCGCCGCTCTCCCGCCTGCAGCAGGTGCTCCGCCACATGCTGCATCGCAACGGCGACATCAAGACCGCCATCATCCCGGGTCATTGACGCTGCCGGCTGAGGAGCCGCACCCGTTCATGCCATCCGCCGCCACCTCCGGGCTGGATTCGCTTTCGCCCTCGGCCTCCGCCGCCGGGCGCCGGGGCTGGGCCGCCCTGCCCGCCGCTTACGCCTTCCCGGAGCAGCCGCCTTCCCTGGCCGAGGCCCAGGAGTACTGCCGCCGCCTGGCCCGCAGCCACTACGAGAATTTTTCCGTCGCCACCCGTTTCCTGCCCGCGCGCCTCCACCAGCACTTCTTCAACCTGTACGCCTACTGCCGCATCTCCGACGACCTGGGCGACGAGGTCGGCAATCCACAAGACGCGCTGCGGCTGCTCGACGAGTGGGAGGCCGACCTGCACGCCTGCTACGGCGGCGCGCCGCGCCATCCCGTGTTCGTCGCCTTGCGCGAGACGGTGCGCGCCTGTGACGTCCCGCAACAGCCCTTCGCCGACCTGCTGAAGGCCTTCCGCCAGGACCAGTCGGTCGCGCGCTACGCCACCTTCGAGGACCTGCTCGGCTACTGCCGCTACTCCGCCGACCCGGTGGGGCGCCTGGTGCTCTACGTCTGCGGATACCGCGACGCGGAGCGCCAGCAGCTCTCCGATGCCACCTGCACCGCGCTGCAGCTCGCCAACTTCTGGCAGGACGTCACCGTGGACTACGGCAAGGGCCGCATCTACCTGCCGCTCGAGGACCTGCGCCGCTTCGGCGTCGCGGAAGACGACATCGCCCTCGGCCCCGCCACTCCCGCCTTCCTCGACCTGATGCGCTTCGAAGTGGAGCGCGCGCGCCAGTGGTTCGCCCGGGGCCTGCCGCTGGCGGCGAAGGTGGACCGCGACCTGGCCCTGGACATCGAGCTCTTCACCCGCGGCGGGCAGGAGATCCTGAACGCCATCGAGCGCCAGGGCTACGACGTGCTGCGCCGGCGCCCGGCCATCTCCAAGCCGCGCAAGCTCTGGCTGGTGGCTCGCGCCTTCCTGGGGAAGCTGCGATGAGCGGGCGCGCGGCGCAACTCGCGCACGCCCACTCCGTCTGCCGCGGCGTGACCCGCCGCGCCGCCCGCAACTTCTATTACGCCTTCCTGGTGCTGCCGCGGGAGAAGCGCGACGCCCTGTGCGCCGTCTACGCCTTCATGCGCCACTGCGACGACCTGTGCGACGAGCCCGGCGTCCCGCTGGCCGAGCGCCGCGCCCGCCTCGAAGCCTGGCGCGCCACTCTGCAGCAGGCGCTCGCCGGCCGCGCCACCGACGACCCCGTGCTCTTCGCCCTGGCCGACGCGCAGCGCCGCTTCCACATCTCTCCTGAACTCTTCGACAAGCTGGTGGAGGGCACGGCCATGGACCTGCCGCCCGCCGACGCCCCGCCCGGCGCCGTCCTGACCTTCGCCGATTTCGACGAACTCTACCGCTACTGCTACCACGTGGCCTCGGTGGTGGGGCTGGTCACCATCCGCGTCTTCGGCTACAAGGACCCGGCCGCCGAGCCCCTGGCGGAGAAGTGCGGCATCGCCTTCCAGCTCACCAACATCATCCGCGACGTCAAGGAAGACGCCGCTCTGGGGCGCATCTACCTGCCGGAGAACGACCTCGCCCGGTTCGGGCGCTCCCCCGACGACCTCGGCCCCGGCGTCCTGCGCAACGGCTTCGACCCGGCGCGCTTCCGTCCGGTGCTGGAGTTCGAGGCCGGGCGCGCGCGCGAGTTCTACCGCGCCGCCGATGAGCTGCTGCCCCTGCTCGACCACGACAGCCAGCCCGCCTTCTGGGTGCTGGTGGAGATCTACCGCCGGCTGCTGGAGAAGATCGCCGCCCAGGGCTATAACGTCTTCGGCGAGAAGGTCCGCATGACCATGCCGCAAAAGCTCGCCATCCTCTCCCGGGGATTCTTGCGCCGCCTCTACGCATGAGCTCGCAGCCTGCAGGCGCGTCTTCGGTGGCGGTGGTGGGCGGCGGGCTGGCCGGCCTGGCCGCGGGATGCGCTCTCGCCGGCGCCGGCTTCCGCGTCACCCTGCTGGAGCGCCGCCCCTACCTCGGCGGCCGCGCCTCCTCCTACGAGCATCCCGGCACCGGCGAAGTCGTGGACAACTGCCAGCACGTCCTGCTCGGCTGCTGCACCAACCTGGTGGACTTCTACCGCCGCATCGGCGTCGAAGGAAAGATCCGCTGGTTCGACCGCCTGGTCTTCCTCGAGCCCGGCGGGCGACAATCCGTCATCTCGCCTTCGTGGCTGCCCGCGCCCTTCCACAGCGCGCCCTCGTTCCTGCGCGCCGATTCGCTCTCCTTTGCGGACAAGCGGGCCATCGCGCGCGCCATGCTGGCCATCACCACCGGCCTGCCCCCGGAAACAGAGGAGAACTTCCTCTCCTGGCTCGGCCGCCACGGGCAGACCGAGGGCGCCATCGAGCGCTTCTGGAAGGTGGTGCTGGTGAGCGCGCTCAACGAAGACCTGGACCGCATGTCCGTGCACTATGCGGCGCAGGTCTTCCGCGAATCCTTCCTCAAGTCGCCCGCGGCGGGACGCATGGGCATCCCTACCGTTCCGCTGACCGAGCTCTACGGCGCCGGCGCCGATTACATCCGCGCCCGCGGCGGCGAGGTGCTGCTGCGCGCCGTTGTGGAATCTTTTCAGCCGGAGGCGGGCCCAGGGCCGGTCAAAGTGCGGCTGGGTGTCGCGGGCAGGGAAGTGCGCGCCGACTTCGCCGTCCTGGCCGTGCCCTTCGACGCCCTCGCCCGCCTGCTGCCCGAATCCGCAGACACGCAGCCTCTGCGCCAGCAGCTCGCGCGCTTTGAGACCTCGCCCATCACCGGCATCCATCTGTGGTTCGACCGCCAGATCACCGAACTGGAGCACGCCGTGCTCCTCGACCGCACCATCCAGTGGATGTTCCACAAGTCGAAGCTGGTCGAGCGTGCCGCCTCCAGCCAGGGAAGCTACGTGGAGCTGGTGGTCAGCTCTTCCAAGGCGCTGGTGGAGAAGCCGAAGAACGAGATTGAAGAGATGGCGCTACGCGAGCTGCGCGAATTCTTCCCCGGCGCGAGGGAAGCGAAGCTGGTGAAGTCCACGGTCATCAAGGAAGTCCACGCGACCTATTCCGCCCTGCCGCGCTCCGACGACTATCGCCCGGGGACGGCCACGGCCTGGCCCAGCGTCTTCCTCGCCGGCGACTGGACCGCCAGCGGCTGGCCCGCCACCATGGAGGGCGCGGTGCGGTCGGGCTACAAGGCTGCCGAAGCCCTCGCCCGCAGCGCCCGCCGCCAGGACACGTTCCTGCTCCCGGACCTCGCGGCCACGGGATTCATGCGCTTGTTCAGGAAGTGAGCTTCCGTAGAGACGCCCGTCAGAGCGTCTCCCGGCGGGAATGGCGCGCGTAGAGACGCCCTATAGGGCGTCTCTGCCTCACCACGCCAAGAGCGCCACTCCCACTCCCACCAGGATGGCGGAGAGCCAGCGGCGCCGGTCCACGTTCTCGTTCAGAAAAAGTTTGGCGGCGAGTGCGGTGGTGAGGAAGGTGAGCGAAGTCGCGGCCGGAGCTACCAGGCTGACGTCCGCCCAGGAGAGCGCCACCAGCAGGCTGAAGAAGGCCACGGTCATGCAGGCGATGCCCATCCAGAAAGTGCCCTGGAGGAAAATGCGCCGGGCCACGGCGCCCAGACCCTGCCGGCGGCGCAGTTCGCCCAGGTCGCCTATCT
>CBRAFF010000148.1:0-5031 GCA_967755155.1 uncultured bacterium | reverse complement strand
CGGATTCCTGCAGCGCGCGGCCTTCGCCGCGGAGACGGCTGCCGGCAAGAAGCGGCTGGTGGTGCTCTTCCAGCGCGGCGCGGCCGACGGCCTGAACATCGTGGTGCCGCACGGCGAGCGCGCCTACTACGCCATGCGTCCTTCCATCGCCATCCCGCGGCCGGGCGGGAACGGAGCCGCCCTCGACCTCGACGGCTTCTTCGGGCTGCATCCCTCGATGGGGTCCCTGAGGCCACTCTGGGAGCAAAAGCAGCTTGCCATCGTGCACGCGGCCGGCTCTCCCGACAACACCCGCTCCCACTTCGACGCGCAGGACTACATGGAATCGGGCACGCCGGGGGTGAAGTCCACCGAAGACGGCTGGCTGAACCGCGCGCTGCGCGCACCGGCCAAGACCGAGGCGGGCAAGCCGCCCAGCCCGTTCCGCGCTGTCGCCCTGGGGACGTCGCTGCCGCGGTCGCTGGCGGGGACCCAGCCGGCAGTGGCGCTCAACAACGTCAACGAATTCGGCATCGGCGGCAGGGCGGGAGCGCCCGCGCCTATCGCCTCCACCTTCGAGGCCATGTACGCCCAGTCGGTGGACACCATGCTGCACGGCACCGGCAATGAAACTTTCGAGGCGGTGAAGATGCTCAAGTCCGCCGACCCGGCGCGCTACACCCCGGCGCGCGGCGCCAACTATCCCAACGGACAGTTCGGCCAGGGCCTGCGCCAGGTGGCGCAACTCATGAAGGCGGACCTGGGAGTGGAAGTGGTGTTCACCGACATCGGCGGCTGGGACCATCACACCAACGAAGGCGGCAGCCAGGGGCAGCTCGCGAATCTGGTGCGCCAGTTCTCGCAGTCTATCGCCGCCTTCTGGACCGACCTGGGCGACCTGGGCGCGGACACCGTGCTGGTCACGCTCTCGGAGTTCGGGCGCACCGCGCGCGAGAACGGCAACCGCGGCACCGACCACGGCCACGCCAACGTGATGTTCGTGCTGGGCGGCACGGTGAAGGGCGGAAGAGTCTACGGCCGCTGGCCCGGCCTCGATTCCTCGCAACTCTACGAGGGCCGCGACCTGGCGCTGACCACCGACTTCCGCCGCGTCCTGGGCGAGGCCGTCGCCCGCCACTACGGCAACAAGGACCTGAACACAGTGTTCCCCGGGTTTGACAACGACCCGCGGAGGTTCTTGGGGCTGCTGGGCTGAAGGGAAAGTCGAAGGAAAAAGTAAAAAGTAAAAAGGTAAAAGTAAGAAGCAGGGGCGTAGTACCTAACCTCCCCTTCTCTCCTTTTTCCTTTTTACTTTTTCCTTTTTACTTTCTTCCCGCCAGCTTCTCGATCTGCCCCAGGTGGTTGAGGTCATGCCCGGCGAACATCTCGGCGACGCGGGCGACGGTTTCCTTCCCGCGCTCCGCGTGCATGCCGTGCTGCTTCCACTGGCGCGGCGTGAGCGAGCGCAGCAGCGCCAGGTTACGCTCCCGCAGGACGCAAAACGCCTCCAGTGAGGTGCGCGCGTCCTGCTCCCGGTATCGCATCGTCCTGGCCCAGTCGTCCTGGTCGAAGGCCTGGATGGGTGTGCCCGGCTTGCCCAGGATCATGCGGATGCGGGTGCCGCCCATCAGCTCGGCGTCCGCCAGATGCGCCAGGATCTCCGCGATGGACCACTTCCCCGGCGCGGGGCGGCGCCTGAGCTTTCGCGCCGGGAGGCGGCGCACCAGCTTGCGGATGCGCCCCGGGGTCGCAGCCTGCACGCGCAGCGGGTCCTTGTCGCCCACCAAACCGCGCATGCGCCGGATGTATTGCTGCACCGTTTCCTTCATTTATGGCCTCCCCCGCTTGCGGGCGTCCTTGCCGACCTGCTCCATCACCTCCTCCGCCTCCTGCAGCAGAGCGTCCGATGTGGTCTCTTCGGCGTCCTTGTCCTCTTTGGCGGAGACTTTCGCTACCAGGCTGGCCTTCTGCGGATGGTCGGCGATGGGATAAAGGCGGAAGTCCACCTTGGACTCGAACTTGCCGCCGCGTCCGCTGCCCGAGCCTGTCGCCTTCCCGAGGAAGCCGCCGATCTTGGCCTGCGCCGACTGCGCGATGGAGACCAGGTCGGTGTAGAGCACGTAATCGCAGTGCTTCTCGGTGGCCTCGTCGTGGATCTCCTCGTCCGTGGTCTTCTCCAGCGCGATGGCATCCACGTTCATGGCGGTAAAGTGGCCGATCAGGCGCTGGCGCAGGTTCTCCAGCGAGACCTCTTTGTCGCTCTTGTTGTTGAAGCCCACCACGCCGATCAGCAGCACCCCGGCGCGCTTCTGTCTTGTGGGCTCTGCGGAAGACGCGGAGGGCGCCATCGCCTCTGCGGTCGTGGTCTGCCGCGAGGGCATGCACATCAGCTCCTGGTAGCTGGTGACTTCCTTGTAGTCGGCCGCGACGTCGAACAGCCCGGCGTCCAGCGTGTCCTTGGAGATCTCCAGCGCCTCGGTGGTGCTGGTGAAGGTGCCGCCCTCGGTCTGCATGGTGACCGTCTGCTGCAAGGGATACCCCAGGCGTGCGGTGCCCACGCGCTTCATGCGGTATTCATCCTGGCAGTCGGGCTTCTCCATGCCCATGCTCGGGGGCCGCGCGGAAGCGCGCGAGCAGTTCAGTCCCAGGGAGAGGTCGGCGTACCAGCCGTCCATCTCCGATTTCATCGAGGTCTTCATGCAAGCGTCGGGGCTGGAGGTTGCGGTGGTCGAGCTCTTGATGTGCCGCGCCACAAAGCCCAGCATGGGCTTGCGCTCTTTGGTGTCCGTCATGGTCATGGTGTAGGTGACCACGCCGCCCTTGGTGGTGGACTTGGCGGGCTGCGCCGCGGGCTGCGTCTTGCCCTTGGGCGCTGCCGCCGGCTCTTCCGCCGCCAGCGGCGTCACCATGTACACCTTGCACTTGTCGTTCACCTGCAAGAGGCGCTGCTTGTCGCACTGCAGGATGGTGGCAAAGGGCATCTGCGCGTTTTCATCCCGCTGGCGCGCCCCCTTGATGTACACCGTGCTCTCCGAGCTATGCCCGGCGGCGGTGTTCTTGGTCTTGACCTTCACGTCGGCCGGCGCCGGGGCCGCAACCGCCAGCGCTACCAGCACCATGAGGAAGGAGAAGTAACGGGAACGGCGATTCATCGGAACCTCCTTAGGGAAGAGGGGGGCTATTTTACCGGAATCCCGCGAGGAAAGCGGGCGCGCAAGGCAGCCACGAAGGCCCGGTCGAGTTTCAGGGAGACGATCTCCAGCGGCGAGAAGCCGCGCCGCCACGCCAGGTAGAACGTGGCCACCAGCAGCGCGCCGGTGATGACGAAGTTGGGCCAGGCATTGAGCGCCCACTGTCCCGGCCAGGCCAGCTCCCAAGCGTCGGACCAGGGCGAGAGATACGGGATGGGCCACTGGTAGCCGTCCGGCCCGCGCGCGCCTGCCAAGTCCGACACCAGGTGCAGGTGGAAGCTGAGGAAGACGAGCGCCGCCGTCTTCCAGCGCCGCTGAGCGACGGAGAGGGCCACCACCGCCACCAGCACGCCGAAGGTCAGGTTGTGCAGCGTGTGATGGTAGAGAGTGAACCAGGGCAGCGGATGCTCCCAGCCGCGGGTGAGGACTTCGGGGATGACGCCCAGTCCGTCCACGTCCGGGATGACGCCGGCGACGGCCACCAGCCCGCGGTCCCGCCGGCTGAGCGGCGTGCTGTTGGCAACCATCCAGCCGAACAGGAAGTGGGTGACAGGGCTCATGGGGCGTTAGGCTACAGCCTGGGCCCCCCTTACGACAATGATTTCGCGAACTCCTCGACGGTAAGGCCCGCGCGGGCAATGAGTGCCCGCAAGGTTCCCCGAGCAACTTGTGGGTGGTCTGGCACCGAAAGGGTTGCCGGATGCCCAGGCTTGGTGAGGATGATGTGACTACGACATCACGCGGGCGGAGCAGCGGAACGGGCGGCATCTAAACCGCTACTTCAACTTCCTTCACCTCGAGGTACGGAGGCATCCTCAAGTCGCGACGGACGGCCAGGCATTCCCGAATCGCGTCCTCGACGTTACGCTCCGCCTCCTCCTGCGTGCCGCCCTGGCTGACGCAGCCGGGGGTGGCGGGGCACTCGGCTATGTAGCTCGTTTATCTCACAGCACGGTCTGCTTCCACAAGCAGGGGAACCCGCGAATACATGACACTCCGCAGGCTCAAATCTCCACCAGCACGTCATCCCCCTCGACCTTGATGGGGTACACCGCAACTTTCACCGAGGGATTCTGCGCCGCCTCGCCGGTCTGCGGGTTGTACTGCCAGCCGTGCCAGGGGCAGATGACGGTGCCGTCCATGATCACGCCCTGGCCCAGCGGCCCGCCGCGGTGCAGGCAGACGTTGTCCAGCGCGCACAGCTTGCCTTCGACGTTGGCGACACAGATCATCCGCTCGCCCGCCTGGAACTCTTTGGCCTCGTCCTCGCCGGGGAGGTCGGCCTTGGTTCCGATCTTGAACGACTCTGCCATCAATGAATCCCTGCCTTCGCCTGGGTTTTGGTTCGGACGTTGGGTTTAACTGGCAACTGACAACTGAGTACTGACAACTGCTCTATTTCGGTTGCAGCGTTTGCGCGATCATCACTTGGCGCTTGAAGTTCTCCGCCATGTCCTCGGTCAGGCGCACTTCCGTGGGCCGCTTGGCCAGCGACATCTGGTCGATCTTGTCCTGCAATTTCAGGAGCGCGTAGAAAAGGTTCTCGGGGCGCGGCGGGCAGCCGATGACGTACACGTCGGTGGGCACGATGCGGTCCACGCCCTGCAGCACGGCATAGGTGTTGAAGGGCCCGCCGACGGAAGAGCACGCGCCCATGGAGATGACCCACTTGGGCTCCGGCATCTGGTCGTAGATGCGCTTGAGCACCGGCGCCATCTTCAGCGTGACCGTGCCGGCGACGATCATCAGGTCGCTCTGCCGCGGGCTGGGGCGGAACACCTCCGAGCCGAAGCGCGCGATGTCGAAGCGCGCCGTGGAGCTGGCAATCATCTCGATGGCGCAGCAGGCCAGCCCGAACGTC